>CALQKQ020000353.1 GCA_943331195.2 Akkermansia muciniphila
GCGATCACGGGGAAGGTGTACACTTTGGAGCGCAGCCCGGACTTGAAGGCTTGGGAGCGGGTGCCCTTTGCGGTGGGCGCGCCGGGCGCGGGGCAAACGGCTCACCAAGCGACGGCGGTGGGAGTGGTTTCGGCCTTCACGGCGCTGCGTCCGGGCCCGGCTGACTTTTACCGACTTACTGTCCGATGAAACGCCTTCTCCTCGCCGCTTGCGGCTCACTTGTTCTCGCGTCCGCGGCTTCGGCCCAGTATCAAAGCGTCACCTACGCCCTCAAGGGCGGCTGGAACTCGATTTATTTGCACGGCGACGCTAGCTATACCACGCCGACGACGCTGTTGGCGAGTTATCCGGAAATTCTGGAAGTGTGGCGCTGGAACCCCAATCCGACTCAAGTTCAGTTCACGGATTCGCCGCAGATTCCCTCGGCGGGGACGCCCGAGTGGTCGGTGTGGAAGCGCGATGGCACCGTGAGCACCTTGAGCAAGATGGTGGGGCAGAGCGCCTATTTAGTGAAGTGCAGCGGCGCTTCCACCACGACGTATGCGAGGGCTCTGGTGCAGCGGGCCCTGCCTCCGGCGGCCACTTGGGTGCGCAGCGGGGCCAATTTGCTGGGCTTTCCCAGCGCCTTAAGCAGCGGAGTTTATCCGACCTTTTCGAGCTACTTTGCGACGTTTCCCGCCGCCATTGCGGCGAGCACCAAAATCTATAAATACGTGGGGGGTGAGCTCAGCGCGGCCAATCCGCTGCAGATCTTTTCGCCGGCGTCGGAAACTCTGGACCGCAACCAGGCCTATTGGTTCAACTCTGCGGTGGTGGGGAATTTTTATGCTCCGATGGAGATTGTGCCGTCGCTTGGGGCGGGGCTGGATTTTGGGCGCAGCGCGTCCACCATCACGGTGCAACTGCGCAACCGCAGCGCGGTGGGCACCACAGTCACGATGACGGCGGTGGCCTCCGCCGCAGCGCCAAGCGGGCAAACCGCAGTCACCGGCCTGGTGCCGTTGACGCGGCGGAACAGCGACGGAAGCGAAACCGCGCTGGGGACGGCGGGGTCGGCCACCAGTCAATTCGTGGGGCCGAATGCCAGCGTGGAGCTCAGCTTTGGGATCAACCGCGCCGCCATGACCGGAGCGACCAACGCTTTTTATGCGTCCCTGCTGCGCTTTGTGGACAGTTCTAACTTATATGATATTTCGCTGCCGGCGGCGGCGATCAAGAGTTCGCTCGCGGGCCTGTGGGTGGGCGATGCCTTGGTCGGCGGGGTCGAGAGCAAAGCGGCGGGCTCTAGTGGCACTGGCACGGCGCAGACCTATGCGCTGCGCTATCTGATCCACCTTGACGACGGCGGCACGGCACGGATGCTGTCGCAGGTGTATCTGGGCAGCCAAGCTGCGGCGCCCTATAGCTTAGGTCTCTGCACGCGGGAAAGCGGCCTCTATGCGGCGGACAAGGCCAGCGCCCGCCGTATCGTCTCGGCCCACCTGCCCCTGGATCGGGTGTTAGACGGCGTGGCCGACGCCGTCAACCCGGAGCCGGTCGGCAGCGGCAGCTTTGCGCTAGGAGCCAGCTTGGTCCGCACCATCAGCGTTTCTTTTAACGACCCCACCAGCCCTTTCGTCCACCAATACCACCCCGACCACGACAATAAGAGCAGCAGCGCAACCCTGGTTTCGGGGCAGGAAAGCTATGATCTCACGCGCGCCATCAGTTTCAACTTCTCCGCCACCCCCCCCAGCGGAGTTTCGGCCACGGGCTATGGCACCAGTGTGGTCGCGGGCAGCTACGGCGAAGTGATCACCGGCCTGCGCAAGGACAACGTCGTCGTCACCGGCACTTTCACCCTGCGCCGCGTCTCCGAACTCGGCACCCTAAACCTGACACCTTAAACTCTAACTCTAAGCGCCACTGCTCATCCACCTGCCCCATGAAAAAAATCCTCCTTATTGCCGCTGCCTTTAGCCTCATCCAGAGCGCTCGCGCCGCCGCTGCGGTGCCCGACGCCATCAGCTACCAAGGCCGCGCCCTCTCTTCCACGGGAGCCTTGATCGGTCTCACGACGCCAGTGAACCGCACCGTCACCTTTCGCATCTGGAACCACGCTACTAACCAGCTTTTAGAAAATCTGGTCTACTCTGAACAGCAGGTGGTGACCATCGCCGACGGCGAGTTTAGCGTGTTGGTCGGGCAAGGCAGCCCCACCTCGGGCACGCCTCTGGGCTTTGCGGAGACCACCAAGGGCCCGGGGGCCACGATCCCCCTGAAGGTGGGCGCAGTTAGCATTTTTGACGGGGCTAGCCGCTATCTCGGGGTCACCATCGACGACGGCACTGCGGCCGTGGACAATGAAATTAGCCCGCGCCAGCAATTTGTGAGTTCTAGCTATGCGATGCGGGCCAAGGTGGCCGAGAGCGTCGATAGCTTGGCCATCAGCACCGCCATGTTGCAGGCCAACGCGGTGACCACGGCGCAGATCAGCGACGCTGCCATCACCACCGCCAAATTGGCCAGCAATGCCGTGACCACGTCGCAAGTGGTGGACTCGGCGGTCACCCTAGCAAAACTGGCGGCCGAAGTCAAGCAAACCCTTTGCCCGCCGGGCTCGGTGATGGCCTACATGGGAACCACGGCACCGGCCGGCTGGCTGCTCTGCAATGGGGCCTCGCTCAACCGCGTCGGCACCTACGCCAGCCTTTTTGCCGCGATCGGCACCTCCTGCGGCGGCAAAACAAATGATAATACATTCAATGTCCCAGACTTTCGGGGCCGGTTTCTCCGCGGCTGGAACGCCTCCGCCACCGGCGCGGGGCGCGACCCGGATGCGGCGGCGGCTGGTTCGCGCATCGAGATGGCGACCGGGGGCAATAGCGGAGACGCGATAGGCAGTCTGCAATTCGACATTTTTAAAGCGCACACACATTTGAGTTATTATCCGACCACCGGATATACCGCCAGTTATAACAATGGCGCGGAGTCTCTCTCCGCTTCCCGAAACAACGCCACTACCTCGAGAACATCGGAAACAACGGGCGGCCTCGAAACCCGGCCCGTCAACGTTTCCGTCAACTACATCATCAAATATTGAGCGCTCTCGTAAAAGGCGGGTGCTGGTGCCACCCCGGGCCCTTCCCGGGCGGCACCCGCCGCTTTGGTGCCAAGAGAATGCGCCAGCCGAGCGGGCGTCCTTGGGGCGCTCCTTTCCCTCGGCCTTCGCACCCGCGCTCCTTTTCACCGCGCCTCTGACATTTTTTATTTCATCAGCTTTGCCGCGCTGCCCCTCCTTTATTTTATAAGTGATTCTGCGCCGCCGCGCCCCATTCATTCAACGCCATGAGCTATCGTTTTGTCCTTTTTGCCATTCTCGGCTATGCCTCCCTGCTGGCGCCGACGCTTTACGCGCAGCTTCAGATCAAGGGGGGGGCCACCAATTTGCTCGATGGGCGGCGCGCCGGCGCTTACGCCACGGTTTCCACTGCGGGGGTGGTGACCGCGATCACGGTCCGGGGTGGGGGGGGCGGCTACACCTCGCCTCCTCTGGTGACCATCGGGCCCGGCACGACCACGGCTACGGCCACGGCGGTGCTTACCGGGGGGGTGGTGACCTCGATTACGCTCACGAGCGGGGGAAGTGGCTATTTTGCGGCGGCCATCCCGCCGGCGGCGGCGGTAGCGGCAGCGCCCACGGTCACCATCGCCGGACCCATCGCAGCTTCGGGCAGCGGCACTACCACGCCCCAATTTGCCGGCTTGGGTGCCACTTCGGCCACCTCGGGTGCGGGTAAGCCGACATCCCTAACCAGCACCATTGCGGGCATCACGGCGGGGCGCTACCCCACGGCCAACGACAAAACGAATCCCTTGGCATCGGTGCCGACCGCAGTCCTGGCCCGCTCCAGCGCGGGATATAGCCTGGCCTCCGGGGTGCCGCGCTGTTCCTTTGGCGACACCGTGGATCCCCCCGCCTTGACCTGGAGCGGGGCGGTCGCGTCCGCCAACTATTGGCGCCTGGAGCCGGTCAAACCTGGCGAAGTCTTTACCAATGCCTACCTAGGCAATTTGAGCGGCGCGACGCAGCCGCTCGTCGCCAGCGGCAGCGTCACCGTCACCAATTGTTCGCCCTCAAGCAATATCGTCACCGTGGCCTCGCTGCCGAGTGGGTTGGTGAGCGGCGCCACCCTGCTGGGCAAACGGGTCGATCTCGTCAATGGGCTGACCCTGACGTTGCGAGGGAATCCTAGCGAGACCATTAGCACGGGCACGGTGCGGACGTTTTTGCCTACGTTGACCTATTACTACAGCCCTCACGCAGGGAAAGTATTCGCCTCTCAGCCCGGCCAAGTCACGGTGACTTGGGTGTCGAGCCTGCC
>CALQKQ020000354.1 GCA_943331195.2 Akkermansia muciniphila
AAACTCCGCCACCACCACCGCATCGTCAGCCCCCAGCCGCCGCCGCAGCTCAAACCCCAGGTACGCTACCCCGTCCACCCACTCCATCTCCGGCTCCAGCCAGCCCCCCCCTCCTCCCTCCACCGGTGACCGGCCTAAAGCATATTCCACAACATTGATCAGACCATCGCCGTCATCATCCCCCCACCCATCTCCTACCCCAAAACTGGCCGCCCACACGCCATACTTCACCCCATCGCCGCGCCCCGGACTCCCCCCCTGCTCCACACTGAGCCGCCAGTGCGCCGCATCCCCCGCCTCCGGCACCCCCTCCGGACGCACCAACACCAGCGACCGCCCGCCTCCATCCGCCCCATCCGGCCAGGGCCCCCGGTCATCATAACTAAACTCCCGAATCGCCGTCCCCGCCCCATAGCTCAGCTTCACCGCCTCTCCAGCATTGCTCAAGGCATCCCCCGCCTCCCACTCTCCCGCCACCACCGCCCCCCCCAGCGCCACCCCATAGCGCGCCGTAAACGCCGCCAGATTCCGCACCACCACCACCCGCTGCCCCGCCTCTAACCGGGTCACCGCACTCCCCGCAAACCCAAAATCCACTCCCTTCGTAAAACGCACCTCCGTCAAATCCAGCGCTTCCGCACCCACATTCATCAACTCCACCCACTCATAGGCCTCCCCATCCGGCGCAACCCTCGCCTCCACTTCATTCGGCGGCGCCGGATGATAGTGAATCTTGCTCACTACCAAAGACTGCAGGTATGCCGAAACGTCAGGCTCCGCCGCCGTAAAACTGAGCGGCGCACTCCAATGACTCCAGCGCCCCGCGCCGTCCAAGTGCTTCACCCGCGCCCGGTAATTTCCCCCCGGCCGCACCGCCCCCGCAGGCGCCCGCAAACTGTCAGGCCAAGGACTCAACACCGCTGACTCCCAAGCCCCCTCCACTTCATAAACCCGCTTCACCTCCCGACTCGTCGCCACATACCCCGGCGCTCCCGGATCCGTGGCCTCAGCAATCCGCCACTTCAGCCCAGCAAACGTCGCCCCATTCCGCCCCACAAAACTACTGCTGCTAAATACCAATCCATTGCTCGGCACCGGCCCCACTCCCACCCGCGATAGACTCGGCATCGCCGGCACCCGCGCTTCCTCTGCACTCGTCAAAATCTGACTCGCGATCACATTCCGCCGCACCCCAATATAATTCTTCATCTTCACCACCATGCCGGCAAACTTCCCCGCCTCACTCTCCGGAGTCGCAGGGTGGTTCACCGCACTTTGATAAAATCTCCCGCGCCCTGACTTGCTCGGATTGACCGAACCCGAAGCCATGATCGGATGATAGTCCCACATCGCCCGGTCCGCATCCACAAAGGAGGCCTGCCCCGGCTGATAAATATACGAGGCCATCTCATCAATCAACATCCCCGTCTGCTCCGCCGTAAACAACAAGTCCTGCACCTCCCGCACCCGATTGCGCAGCTCCAATCGCAGCGCCGGTATCGGCCCCGCCCCACTCTGCGAACTCCCAAAAACCCGGCTGAAAAAAGGCTCCGTGCTATTCCCCGACGGCGAAAGGCCAGCCACCCCGCTATCGCTCCGATACATGTTATCCGCCCACGTCAGATCCAAATCCCACGCCAGCGCCGTCCACTTCGCCGTCAGCGGATTGCGGTAATAAAAATAATTCTTGCCGTCGCCGATGTCGTAATGATGAATACTATCAATGATCGCTCGATAGTTATAGTAATTCGGTAAATCGCAGTTCGCCCGCCACCACGCATCCGTCGTCCCATAATTTAAAAAAGCATTGAGGTCACTCTTGTTCTTCGGCCCCAAACTCCCCAGGTGATTCAACTCCCCCGTGCCAGATTCCATTTTGTACAAATTCCCATCCGGCAACCCATGCTCGTCAAGCAGCTGCCCGTCCTGTTGCTCAATCCCAAGGTACAAACCCTGAAAATCATCGTCGAACTGATTCGAAGGCGTCCCATTCGTCTCCGATGGCCGCTCCACGATCCGAAAATGCACAAACTGCGTATGTTCCGCCGGTAATCCCGCCAACTGAAAAAGCCGGAAGCCCACGCTCTCATACAAACCCTGCTCCCCTCGATTCAAAAAATCCCCCTGCTGAATGCAGGCCGAAAAATTCAGCTTCTTCCAGCCCTGGTCATACCGCCGCCCCTCGTTGTCCCGCGCCTCAAAGTCGTGCCCCTTGTTGAAATCAAATTTCCACATGTTCTTTCCCATCGCAAAGCGCCAAACTCCTCCCCGCGCCCGATAGCGAATGTGATCATACACTTTGCCATCATAACATAGCGCCCCCTGCCACAGGTATAAACTGTGCCCATAAGCCCCCGCCGTCGGCACCCGGCTACTCCCGTCAGGCTGAATCAACGGAACATTCTGCGCATCCCCATGCTCCGCCAACCGCGTGATCAAATGATACGCCGGAAGCGTGCCCAACACCGACGGCCCATACGCCACCGCCGCACTGCTCGGCGTGGCCTTGGCACTGTATGTCGGCAACTCATCGTAAACATAATACGCAAAATTCGGCTGCGGATCATCCGCATACGGCACCTCCACCCGCCCCCCCAAACCATCCTCCGCCACCAGCCGATACCGAATCAGCCGCCGATGCGCCTGCACCGATGCCGGAATCAACCCCGACCACACCCCGTCCCCCGCCACCTCGTCTCCCTCCACCCCTCCATCCGCCATCGGCAGCACCGTCCAAGACCCTAGCGCTTTAAAGCGCGGATCGCTCAGCGAAATGTAGTCGCCCGGCTCCACCACCTGCCATGCTAGAGAAACCGCCCGCACCCCCTCAGGATCGCTAATCCGCGCCGCAATCCGCACCGGCTGCCCCGATCGCGGCCACTCCGCCGGAGGACCCGCCCCCACCGCCACCGCCTCCACCTGGCGGATCGCCGGCGGCGCATTCGCCGCCAAAACCGAATTCGCCGCCCCCGGACTCGGCGCCGCCGCCTTGGCGCTAGGAACCACTCCCAGCTCCGCATCCACATAAAAATCACTGCTCGTAAAAGAGTTATTCAAGGCGTGGATCGTCAGCACATTCTGCCCCGGATTCCCCGGCGAACCCACATTCAAAATCGCATTGGGTGCCGTGATAACCACTTCGTCCGCCACCGGAAATTCATGGCTCCGCGCCGCGAACTGGTCATAGCCCACCGCCTCTCCCGCCCCCACCCCAAACCGCGCCACCTCCACTCCATTGATCCAAGCCACAAACCCATCGTCGTTGAAAACCCGCAACTTCAGCGGCCCACCTAGCGGCCCGCTCAGCGCAAACCCGTGCCGCAAATAAATCCCGCTATACCCCGCCGTCACCGGAGGATTCGGCACCATGTCCCGCAACTCCGTGTCCACCACCTCGCCATACCCCAAGGGCGCTCCCCCCTCGCTCGTCAACCAACTCGCATCCTCCGAAAACCCCACCGCCCTCCAAGCCTCCTGCGGCGTCGATGGCTCGCTCCAAGCCGGCCGGTAATGCCAAGCCGCGCTTCCCAGCGGCACCAAAACCGCCGCCGCTACCCCTCCACCCACCCCATCAGACCGGCGCCAATTCCCCCCCAATTGGTTGTCCAAAAGCGGATGGATCAACTCAATCGAATAATTCGGAGGATCCCCCACCGTCGGCCAAGGAAACCCCTGGCCATACTCCACCTCGTCCAGCTTGCCCCCGCCCACTCCCCGCAACACCAAGCTTCCGCCCTGGTTGCGCAACTGCCCAAACCGCGGCGCCGCCCCCGCCGCATTCCAACTAAACACCCCCGCCCCACTCACACCCCACTTCGCCAACACCACCGCCGGATCTTCGCAAGCCACCAAAAACCCGCCCGGCGCCAGCACCGTCCCACTCGGAAAGACCAAGGAAATCCCCTCGCTAAAATAACATCCTGACAAATCGATCGGCCGCTCCCCCGGATTGTGCAGCTCCACATACTCGCTGTGCACCGTGGCATCATCCTCCTCATAGTGAATCTCATTGATCACCACCTGCTGCGCCACCGCCCCACCCCCACCACTCACCACAGCTAAAAAAAAACCCCAGGCCAGTCTGCGAAAAGAAAACATAACGTCTCAAAAAATCACCCCATCACCCTAAAAAACCGCCGCCCTGCACCTAAGCACAGGGCGGCGGCAAAGCTCTCTTACGCGAAAGACGCCTCAGTCTTACTTCGCCTCCGCAGGCTTGGGCGCTTCTGCAGGCTTGGGCGCTTCCACTGGCTTAGGAGCCTCCACCTTCCGGGGAGGGCCACCTTCGCCGCGCGCCGCCCGCTCCTTCTGCCAGTCTTCCCGCATCTTGGCCCGCTCGCCATCGGATAGCTTGCCA
>CALQKQ020000355.1 GCA_943331195.2 Akkermansia muciniphila
CGGCGCCGGCCGATCTCGCCAGCGCAGCGAAAAAAGATACAGCGCCAGCGGCAGCACGATCCACCCATAATGATAGGTCTCGTCATAAGTCCAGTCATACCGCATCGTCCACCCCGCCGCCGCAAAAGTTCCCACCAGCGGAACAAAGCGAAGCCACCGGATCAGCGAGGTTGGCGAAAACATGGCGGCAAGAAAATATAGGCGAAGCCTAAACCAGCCCCTCCCCCTCTACGCTCCCCGACGCCCCTGCGCCACGAAAATGTGCCGCAAAACGCACTTCCCATCCCCTTCCACCCCCACTTCCACACCGCATACACCCTTTGACCCAAGCCCCATCCCACCCTACTTTCCCCCGCAGCCGCCCCCACCGCCCTGCCTTCCAGGCGGCCCCGCCAGCCTCCGCCAGCTGCTCCGCCCCCATGCCCGCCGATCTCCTCGCCCCCCTCCACTACGACTACATGCTCCGCGCCCTCTGGGTCAGTGCCCTGGTCGGCGGCACCTGCGGCTTCTTGAGCGCCTTCGTCACCCTCAAAGGCTGGTCCCTCCTCGGCGACGCCCTCTCCCACGCCGTCGTCCCTGGCGTCGCCCTCGCCCATCTCCTCAAGCTGCCCCTCGCCCTCGGCGCCTTCGCCGCCGGCCTCCTCGCCTCCGCCGCCATCGCCTTCCTCAAAGCCAAAAGCCGCCTCCGCGAAGACGCCACCATCGGCATCGTCTTCACCTCCTTCTTCGCCCTCGGCCTCCTCCTCATCTCCCTCCACCCCGCCGGCATCGACCGCAAAACCATCCTCTTCGGCAACCTCCTCGGCATGGCCAACCGCGACATCGCCCAACTCATCGCCATCTGTATCCTAACGACCTCTGTCGCCGCCCTCAAATGGCGCGACCTCATGCTCTTTTGCTTCGACCCCAACCAAGCCCGCACCCTCGGCCTCCGCACCAACCTCCTCCAACTCACCCTCCTCTCCCTCCTCGCCGCCACCGCCGTCGCCGCCATGCAAACCGTCGGCGCCGTCCTCGTCGTCGCCATGCTCATCACCCCTGGTGCCACCGCCTACCTCCTCACCGACCGCTTCAGCGTCATGCTCGCCCTCTCCTCCGCCACCGGCCTCATCACCTCCCTCCTCGGCGCCTACGCGAGCTACTTTTTCAACGGCGCCACCGGCGGCTGCATCGTCACCCTCCAAACCCTCGTTTTCCTCGCCGTTTTCCTCCTCGCCCCCAAACACGGCTACGCCGCCGCGCGCCGCCGCGCCCACCTCTCCTCCGCCCCCACATGACCCTCCTTGAGCCCCTCCAGTTCGAGTTCATGCGGCAGGCCCTCGCCGTCGGCTCCATGGTGGCCGCCGTCTGCGCCGTCCTCTCCTGCTTCGTCATCTTAAAAGGCTGGTCCCTCATGGGCGACGCCATCTCCCACGCCGTCCTCCCCGGCATCGTCCTCGCCTATCTCGCCGGCTGGCCCCTCGCCCTCGGCGCCTTCCTCTCCGGCCTGCTCTGCTCCTCCGCCGTCGGCTTCATCCAACAAAACTCCCGCATCAAAGAAGACACCGTCCTCGGCGTCGTCTTCACCGGCCTCTTCGCCTTCGGCCTCGTCCTCCACAGCCGCACCCCTTCCGACCTCCACCTCGACCACATCCTCTTCGGCCACCTCCTCGGCATCCCCCCCCACCTCGCCTCCCAAGTCTACCTCGCCGGCACCGCCATCCTCGCCCTCGTCCTCGCCCGCCGCCGCGACCTCCTCCTCGTCTGCTTCGACCCCGCCCACGCCCAAGTCCTCGCCCTCCCCGTCCGCTTCCTCCACTACCTCCTCCTCTCCCTCCTCGTCCTCGCCATCGTCGTCTCCCTCCAAGCCGTCGGCATCATCCTCGTCGTCGCTCTCCTCATCACCCCAGGCTGCACCGCCCACCTCTGGACCGACCGCTTCGACCACATGCTCGCCGTCGCCGTCGCCAGCGCCGTCGCCTCCACCGCCATCGGCATCCTCCTCAGCTTCCACCTCGACGGCGACACCGCCGCCTGCATCGTGCTCGCCCAATCCCTCACCTTCGCCGTCTCCTTCCTCTTCGCCCCCAAACACGGCTGGCTCGCCGCTCGCCGCCGCGCCGCGAATTCCGCCTTTCCCTCCCCCACCTCCTGAGCCATCACCCCTCCATGCCCAAGGAAGACTACCTCGTCACCATCGGACTCGAAGTCCACTGCCAGCTCCGCACCGCCAGCAAAATGTTCTGCGGCTGCCCCGTCCGCTACGGCGACGACCCCAACACCCTCACCTGCCCCGTCTGCCTCGGCCTCCCCGGTGCCCTCCCCGTCCTCAACGCCGGCGCCATCGAAGCCACCCTCCTCGCCGGCCTCCTCCTCGGCTGTAGCTCCCCGCCCCTCGTCAAATGGGACCGCAAAAGCTACTTCTACCCCGACATGCCCAAGAACTACCAGACCACCCAGTTCGACCTCCCCCTCTGCCTCGGCGGCAGCGTCCCCCTCTACGACACCGCCTACCCCAAAGATTGGCAAAAAAAAATCCGCCGCCCCAACCACGCCATCGGCCTCACCCGCATCCACCTTGAAGAAGACGTCGGCAAATCCACCCACCACCCCAACCACTCCACCCTCGACTTCAACCGCGCCGGCACCCCCCTCATGGAACTCGTCAGCGAACCCGAAATCGAAAGCCCCGAAGAAGCCGTCGCCTACCTCCTCAGCCTCCGCCAAATCCTCATCTATGGCGACCTCAGCGACGCCGACATGGAAAAAGGCCAACTCCGCTGCGACGTCAATATCTCCCTCCGCCCCCACCACCAATCCCAGCTCGGCGCCAAAATCGAACTCAAAAACCTCAACAGCATCTCCGCCATCCGCCGCGCCATCCATCACGAAATCGATCGCCAATCCTCAGAACTCGACCGCGGCATCCCCCAAATCCAATCCACCCGCCGCTGGGACGACGAGCGCGGAGAAACCGCCCTCATGCGCACCAAGGAAGACGCCCACGACTACCGCTACCTCCCCTGCCCCGACCTCCTCCCCCTCCACACCGCCGACCTCCTCGCCGCCGCCCGCCTCCGCGTCCCCGAACTCCCCCACCAAAAACGCGCCCGCTTCGTCGCCTCCTGCGGCCTCACCGAATACGACGCCGGCGTCCTCGCCAGCGAAAAAGCTTGGGCCGACTACTTCGAAGCCGCCGCCACCGGCGCCACCAAACCAAAATCCATCGCCAACTGGATCATCAACGACCTCCTCAGCGCCCTCCACGCCGCCTCCCTCCCCTTCTCCCAAAATCCCGTCTCCGCTTCCCACCTCCGCGAACTCGCCAGCCTCGTCGACAACGGCACCATCAACGGCGCCCAAGCCAAAGAAGTCTTCGCCGAACTCTTCACGAACGGATCCTCCCCCGCCGCCATCGTCCAAGCCAAAGGCCTCGAGCAAGTCAGCGACTCCGCCTTCCTCGACGACATCATCACCCAAGTCCTCCAGGCCAACCCCGACGCCGTCGCCAAAATCCGCGCCGGCAACGACAAAGCCATCAACGCCCTCAAAGGCCAAGTCATGAAACTCAGCCAAGGCAAAGCCAACCCCAAAGTCGTCGGCGATTTGTTGGAATCCCGCCTCAACGCCTGAGCCGCTCCCTCCTACCCCGCCCGCGCTGCGCCCCGCAGCAAACGCCCCCCCCAAGACCCGCGCCCCCCAGAGGTCAGCAATCAACCAGGTAATTTGCCGCCCCAACGGTATCCACTGCGGACGTCCTCGAGTTCCGCATAGTCCTTCGAGTAGGGCCCACACGGCAGGGTGGCGCGAGAACCAGAGATTTCTGGTACAAACCGCAGGCAACCTTGGCGTTGCCCAGGGGTGCGTCGCTAGAATTCCAGGAATTCCAGAAACCCCACACGCGGAGGTCAAAACCAACAATCGACCAGCAATCAACCGACCAGCAATCAACCAGGTAATTTACTGCCCCAACGGTATCCACCACGGACGTCCTCGCGTTCCGCACAGTCCTCTCAGCAGGGCCAACACGGCAAGGTGGCGCGGAAACCAGAGATTTCTGGTACAAACCGCAGGCAACCTTGGCGTTGCCCAGGGTGCGCCGCTAGAATCCCAGAAATCCCACACATGAAGGGCCAAGATCAGACCGAGTTCCTCAATGATCAGGAATGTCCTGCTTGGCTTGATTTCCTGATTTGGGCCAAGGCTACTTCACATCCCGCAAGGCATACAGCCCGCGCAGGGCCTCCTCGCCGAGGCTCCTCGAGCCCCGCTTTCGCTCCGTCCGGCTCCGCCCCCGCACCACCTCGCGGTGCGCCTCAAACCACCCGTCAATCAGCGCCCGACTCCCCAAAATCACCCCTCGC
>CALQKQ020000356.1 GCA_943331195.2 Akkermansia muciniphila
CAAAACCCCCCAGCCTCCCAGAGCTCGCCGCCGCCGTGGCCGTGTTCACCGTCCAGAGCCCGCCCGCGCCTGGCACCGGCTGGTAGGTCGCGCCGTTGACGACAACCCTACAGGTCTCGCCCGCACCGAGCACCGCTTTGCCCGTGAGCACTGGTCTCAGCTGATTGGTGACTAGCAAATCCACGCGAGGCGTTGCCGGGGGCGTGGTGTCGATCAGCACCATGGCGCGGCCTTGGGCGGTGTTGCCCGCGACATCCCGCGAGGTGGCGGTCACCGCGTAGCTCTGTCCGTTTCCAAAAACCCCCAGGCTGCCGGAGATCACCGTCGCCGAGGCCGTGTTCACCGTCCAGAGACCGCCCGCCGCTAGGGTGGGCTGGTAGGTGGCTCCGTTGACGGCCACGCTGATCGTTTCTCCTGCTAGGAGAATCGCTTTGCCGGTCAGCACCGGCTTGAGCTGATGGGTGACCAAAGCATCCACGCTAGGTGCCGCTGGGGGCGAGGTATCGATCGTAAGCCAACCCCCAAGATGGTAACTCGACGCCGTACCCGGGATCGGCCCTGGCGTATAGGAGGAGGTAGTACTTCCCGGGCCTACCGAAAAGGACCCGAAGGCGCTGGCAAAACTGCTCATGTAAACATAAACCGGAGTGGCCTGGTTCTTGAAGGTCGTCGCCGAGCCAAAAACGCCCTGAGGAGTGGCCTCGGAGGCAGCCCCCGAATAAACCCAGATGTAGACCGGTTTGTCCACGAAGTAGCTGTCAGGCTGCGGGAAAACGGCATCGGTGCCACCCGCGATGTTGCTGCGCTGGATGCGGCCCGAGTTGGCACCAGCGACGTTATCGGTGCCGCTACCTAGAGGGATTTTGCCAAATTCCTGGAAGGTAGCCGCGAGATCCGCGAAGGTTGCGCCGGCGGGAGGAGTCGAGGCAAACGTGCCCACGCGGACAGTGGAGCCATCGGGAATCAATTCGCCACCGACGAAGAACTGTGGACCCGACGTCGGACTGCCTGACAAATGAAGGGTCACGCTAGGCCCAGTAGAGATCAACACCGAGGCGCTCCCTTGGCTGGTGTTCCCCGCAGCATCGCGGGAGGTGGCCGTCACCACATAGCTCTGCCCGTTCACAAAATTCCCCAGGCTTCCGGAGCCTACCGCCGCATCAGCCATGTTCACCGTCCAAAGACCGCCGGCGGTTGGCGTCAGCTGATAGGTCTCGCCATTGACGAAAAGACTGCAGGTCTCGTCCGCGCCGAGCACCGCTTGGCCAGTCAGCACCGGTTTTAGCTGATTGCTGGCAATCGCATTCACAACAGGCGTCGGCGGGGGCGTGGCATCAATCAGCACCGAAGCGCTCCCTTGGCTGCTGTTGCCAGCGGCATCGCGGGACGTAGCCGTCGCGAGATAACTCTGACCGTTTACAAACCCCCCCAGGCTGCCGGAGACCACTGCCGCGGTAGCTGTGTCGATGGTCCAGAGCCCGTCAGTTGCTGGTGCCAGCTGATAGGTGGCTCCGTTGACGAAAAGACTGCAGGTCTCGCCCGCGTTGAGCACCGCTTGGCCAGTCAACACCGGATTCAGCTGATTGCTAACGATCGCATTCACGCTAGGCGCCGGTGGGGACGTGGTATCGATCAGCACCGAGGCGCTGCCTTGGCTGCTGTTGCCAGTGGCATCGCAGGACGTGGCTATCACCCCATAGCTCTGACCATTTACAAAAATTCCCAGGCTCCCCGAGGCCACCGCCGCCGTAGCCGTGTTCACCGTCCAAAATCCGTCTGCGGCGGGGCTTGGCTGGTAGGTCGCTCCGTTGACAGCCACGCTGATCGTTTCGCCCGCGCGGAGAAGCGCCATCCCCGTCAGTACCGGTTTTAGCTGATTGGTAGGCAAACCATCGACGCTAGGCGCCGCTGGGGGCTCGGTGTCGATCAGCACAAAGGCGCGCCCCCAGGCCGTGTTGCCCAGCGCATCTCGAGAGGTGGCGGTCACCGCATAGTTCTGCCCATGCACAAAAAGGCCCAGACTTCCCGAGGCCACCGCGTCCGTGGCCGTGTGCACCGTCCAGAGCCCGCCAGCGTCCGGAGTGGGCTGGTAAGTTGCTCCGTTGACGGCCACGCTGAGGGTTCCGCCCACCCCAAGGATCGCCTGGCCACTGAGCACCGGATTCAGCTGATTGGTGATCAAACTATCCACGCTAGGCGTGGTGTCGCCCGGTCCTGGACCAGCAAGCTGATAGCCGCTTGCCGTGCCAGCAGTCGCTCCTGGAGTAACCGAGGCCGCCCCCGCACCGGTTCCCCATGAGCCGAAGGCGCTGGCAAAGCTACCCATGCTCACGGAGACCGCCGTAGCCTGGTCCTTAAAGATGGTTGCGGAACCGAACACGCCCTGAGGAACGCTTTCGGAAGCGGCCCCCCTATAAACCCAAAGGTAGACCGGTTTGCCGGCGAAGAAGCTGTCGGGCTGCGGGGAAGCCTCATCGTTGCCACCAGCGATATTGCTGCGCTGGATCCGCCCCGTGTTCGCGCCGGCCGCGTTGTTGGTGCCGCTGCCGGCGGCGATTTGCCCAAATTCCATAAAGCTGAGCGCGAGCTCAGCGAAGGTTGCGCCAGCGGCAGGTTCCGTAGCAAAGGTGCCCAGGCGGACGGTGGAGCCATCGGGAATCACTGAACCACCAACGGTGAACTGTGCACCGGTCGTGGGATTGCCCGACAAATTGATCGTAACAGCCGCCTGGCTGGAAACCAGCAACGCCGCGCTAACGACGCAGGCGCTTAGATGGTTAATCATGATGGGGATGAGGCGGATGGTTTTTCTAAGCGCGAATCAAGAGCCCCCTTCAGTGATCACCTGGTGATGAGTTACACTGAATACGTCGCTTTGTCTCGTTAAAAAAGCGGCGTGGGTTGACCTCGGCTCCGTCGCTCAGGCCGTCGCCATCGCTGCCGTCGCGCCCATTTGTCCTGCCCGCAGATGCTGATGTCGCCTAGTTTGCCGCCGTGGGATTCGACGAATTTTTCCGACGGCACAACGCCTTGCGCGATAGCGCGGTCCTTTTCCGCGAAGCGCACTCCGCATCGCCTGCTCGCAGGCAAACTGCCGCCGGAGCCGCAGGCGGGGTCGTAGATGCGGCCTTTGTTGGGGGCGAGCATCTCGACGAGGCAGCGCACGACGCAGGACAGGGTGTAGAATTGATGAACGCGGCCGCGTTCACCCTGCGGGCTGCCTGTGGCAGTCTTTCTCGCGCCCCTCGAATGGCCACCGTTCTTCCCCTCGGCGCTGGCGAAGCGGGTGAGAAACAAGTTATGAACGCCGGAATTTCAAGAAAAGTGTCCCAAGACTGTTCAAAGCGAGGTCGGGGTTGGTGGGACCAACCCGCGTCCGGGTCATCCGCGAAGACGACGCCAAGCTGCCGCAGTTCGAGAAACCGCCGCCCCTCGCCCCCCGGCGGATCAGCGCCTGAAGTTCGAACGCGGCGGCGGCGACGCTGGATTCATCGAGGGCCCCATTTTCTCCTTTCGGTGCGGATGCGGTGCAGCCGCTCCGTGAAGCCGCCTTCTTCGGTAAAGGCGGCAGCCTGGGCATCGATCTGACGATCCAGCAGCGCACAAGCCACGCCCAACAGCACCAGCGCGGCATTGGCCGCTATTTCCGCAGAGGTGGGGCCAGGACTGAGGCCAGGGCTCTGGTTGATGGACTTTGTGGACAAGATGGACTCCATGGGCGGATCGGGGTCTTGTCCATCAGGTCCATCAGGTCCATCCTGTCCATCCCGGCCATCCGGCGCCGCCACCCCAGCCCGGCGCACCTCCCGCACCCAGTCCGCCACCTCCTCCACGGTTTTACAGCGCCGGGCCACCAGCGCCTTGCGGCGCGGGTCCTCGGCGCTCCAGAGCGGCAGGCTGCGGTGCCGCAGGTAGTCTTCGTAGTCCAGCCGCAGCTCCTCCAAGCTGGCGCGCGCCACATTGGTCAGCTTCAGCTCGAACTTCTTCGAAGTGCCGCTCGCCTTGCTGCCTTCGGCGATATTTTGCACCCCGCTGCGCGCGGCCTGCACCATCTGATCGTGGGTCCGGCTTTTGATGCTGATATAGCGATCACAAAACCGCACCGTCACATCATAGCAAAGCTGAGCCACCTGAAAACTCAGCAGCTTCCGGTATCCCCCGTGCCTTGGAATGAGCGGCTCGGATGCCATCAACATCGTTAACATCATTCCCCGCTTTGTCCATCAGCGCTATCCGATGCCTTCTTGTCCATTCTCCGAGCCTGGGAGGCTTCACCCAGAAAGGAGCGGGTTCCGAATACGGTCCCGGAGCCCTTTGGGCCAGGCGGCTAGCATCA
>CALQKQ020000357.1 GCA_943331195.2 Akkermansia muciniphila
CGCACCGCCCTCACCTTCCGCAGCGAGCAACCCGCCACCGCCTCCCCCCAGCGCTTCTACCGCCTCCGCTTCACCCTCCTTCCTTAATCGCCCAGCCTTTCCATCCAGTGGCCCCGCCCGCGAATTGGGGTGGCGCCGCCCCCATTTTCTGACACCATGCCGCCCATGAAGACCACCCAGATCCTTTGCGCCCTCGGCCTCCTGGGGGCCCTCCCCGCCTGCAAAAGCCAGCGCACCGTCCTCGCCGGGCCCACCGTGACCGGCCTCGATGCCCAAGGCTCCTCCGACAACAGCGGTCGCCTCTCCAACCAAGACCCCTTCGGCTACCAACAAAACGCCTCCCAAGGCCTCAACGCCATGAGCGCCAAAATGTTCGGCGGCAAACTCCAATCCCAAAGCGAAAAAGAATTCGCCGCCAATAAAAGCTACCTCACCCGCGCCTTCGGCGACTCCAAAAACTTCGCCGCCAAATCCTATCAAACAGGCCCGCAAAACCGCACCTGGACCGATAAACTCTTCGATACCGACGACAACGCCGCCGCCTCCGCCACCTTCGCCGACGCCTCCCGCCAAGCCCCCATCAAAGACAGCCCCGACGCCGCCAAAGTCGCCCGCACTCAAGCCTACGCCCCAGGCGAACGCGCCGCCATCACCAACAATTACCGCCCCGCCGAACGCGCCCTCGAAAAAGGCCGCGATCGTCCCAAGCTCGCCTCCGCCACCCCCGAGCGCATGTCCAATCAGGAAAAAGCCGTGCGCGATCGCATCGCCACTAGCCAAGCCACCGCCTCCGAAATCAACAAGTTCCTCGGCAAACCCTAACGGAGCTTCCCCTCAAAAACGCCAGCTCGGCTTCCAATCGCGCGGCAAGGTTTCTTTGGTCAGGACCGCCCGGATCATCTCAATCGGAATCGCATTCTGCTGCAACACCGCGTCGTGGAACGCGCGCGGGCTCATCCCCCCCGCGCCGGTGAGGTCGCGATAGAGCGAGCGCAACTGCAGCCCCCCGACCATGTAGGCCGCTTGGTACAAGGGACTGTAGGCCCCGCCGATGTAGCGCCGCACTTCCGCCCGGGCCCCGGAGCGCTCATGCCCCACCCGGTCCACCAGAAAATCCACCATCCCCTCCGGGCTCAGCTCGCCCTGGTGAAACCGCAAACTCACCAAAATCCGCGCGCAGCGGTGCATCCGCCAAAACAAAGCCCCCACCTTCTGCTCCGGCGTCCCCACATAACCCAAATCCCATAACAACATCTCCCAATGGAGCGCCCAGCCCTCTACCAAAAACGGCGTGCGAAACAACTGCCGGTGCGGCGCATAGCGGCGCGCCATATAGCCCTGCAAATGATGCCCCGGAATCAGCTCGTGCGGCGTCACAATGTGCAAAAACGCCTCGTTATTCCCTCGCATCGACATCAACTTGTCCTCGTGCGGCATCGCCTCATGGGCAAACGCCACCAGCATCCGCGGATCCGAATACACCGCATACGGCATGCTCTTCTGCTGCTCCACGCCCAACATGCCCAAGCGCCAGGTCTCCTCCGCCAAACGCGGCACCGTCACCAACTCCCGCTCCTTCAAAAAGCGAATCGCCTCCCCCGCCTCCGCCGCCGCCAGTTCCACCTGCCCCCCCGGCCCCGCATGGGCCGCCTTGACCTTCGCCAAGGCCGCCCGCCCATCCGCACAACCCAGCGCCGCCGCCGCCTTGTTCATCTCCCCCTCGCACCAGGCAAATTCCCGCTCCGCGATTTCAAGCAATTCCTTCGCCCCATATGGGATCATCTCCCCCGCAATCTGCCCCTCCAACGCCGCTCCCCCAATCGGATCCCCCACCAGCGGATCCTCCGCCTCCCCTTTCATCCCCGCAATTTCCTTGCGCAAGTAATCCCCTAACTCCTCCAAGCCCTTGGCCAGGGCCGCCTGCGGCTCCCGCACCCACCAGGCAAAGTCCGGCTGAAATCCATTATAAAAGGTAAACCAATCGCCTAACGACTCCTTGATCGCGGCACAAGCCCCCGCCGCCCGCAGCCCGAGCACCGCACTCGGCCGCAGCCCCTCCCCTTCTTTGCCGCGCCCCTCCTCTAACTTCCGCCGCAGCGCCTTGACCTCCACCAGCGCCTGCGCCAAGACCCCCGCCGCCGCCGGCGGATCCACCGCCTGGCGCAATTCCTGCCGACTCAGCAAGTCCTGCAGCGGCCCGCGAAAACCTAGCAAAGGCCCCATCTCCCCGAGCCGCGCCCGCCCCAAGACCAAGGCTTCCTGCCTTCCCTTTAAATGATAGCGCAGCAACTGCCAATCGACCCGCTCCAGCGGAGCCAAGCCCTCATAGCCCATCCCCGCCACCCGGCCCTGCCACTCCTCTACCAAGGCCCCTTCCCGGTCCATCGCCGCCTCCGACCACGGCACCGCAAAGGCCGCCGCCACCGCCCGCTGATCCGCCGCATACTGCGTGATCGCCCCCTCCACGCCCCCCTCCGCCCACAGCGGACCCGCCCCCCAGGCACTCGCCCACAGGATCAACCCCGCCCGCCGCCCGCATCGCCACTGGTTTCGCTTCATCATAAGCCCACTCCTATCCCCGGGACGCCGGAAAAACCAAGCCCCAAATCGCCCGCCCATCCCTTTTCCCCACCCCTTAATCAAACCCAATCGCTCCCAAATTGCGGATAAAAGGCCCCTGCAAAATGAACGCAATCGCAGGAAGCCGCTCCACCGCACTCAACTGCGCGTCGCCATTGAAATCCAAGGCCAACAGCGGCCGCCGCGCCGCCTCCAGCGACTTGTCGCTCCCCCCCCCAAGCTGCCCCCGCACCATCCCAAAGGCGCTATCTTTGCCCTCCAGCAACCGATCAATCAATTGGTTAGCAAGAAACACCCGCAGCGCCTGGTGGGTGGCTTCTTTCTGCTCCTTGGTGTCAAACATCACCGCTAGGGTAATCACTCCCATCTCATCCGTGGTCGAAGGCCCCCACACCACCCGCTTCGGCGGCTGGCTCGGATTCGCCGGATTCTCCGCCGAATTGTCATAAGACATCAACACGTCCAGCCGCGTCCCCGCCGGAAGCTTGATCGGCTCCACAAACGCATAATCTTCCTGCCACTTGAAATCCCACTGCGAGGTCTTCAGCATCCACTTCGTCGTCCCATCCGGAAAGGTCGCCGTCATCTCCATCCGCTTCCCTAAATAGTGCGCGTGGGCATTCACCGAAAACGCCTCGCAATCCTGCGGCACCACAAACGACGCCTTCTCGATATGCTCCTTCGCCCCCGCCGGAATGTCGATCCCCTGCATCATGCCAAAATGCGGCGGCACCGGAATGATCGACCACGGCCGCGCCGTGGGCTGCTCCGAATAATGAAACGCCACCGAAGACCGATCCTGCGTCTCTTTGCCATTCGGATGATAGTGAATCTGCACCACCAAATCCGACCCCTTCGGAATGAACCAGCGCAGCCCAAACGGCAACTCGCTCGGCTGCGTCCCCACATCCCAGCCCCCCAAATAGCGGAAATCCCCATTGGACTGCGACATCCCCCGGAAGCCCGGCCCCGGATCCTTAGCATCCATCTCCCGCGCCTTGCCCGTCGTGTCCAAATAATACAAAATGTGATGCACCACCTTGGGGTCGCCCGGGCGAAACTCCACCGCCTTCACCCAGGTGTCCTGATCCAGATTGAGCGGCATGACAAACTTGCGGTAAATGTCCTTCCCCTCCGCCGGCACCGTATAGGCCTCCGCCATCGTCGCCACCTGATCCGGCTTCCCTAACTGCCAATCCTCCGGAAAACTCGGCAAGCGCGGTGCCGCCGCCGCATCCCCCTCCGGGGCCCCCGCCGCCGCCCAGGCCGCAAACAGCGCAATCTGCTCCGGCCGCAGCGAGCGGTCGTTGCTGTAGGCCACCACCCCTGGGTCGGCATGCCACGGCGGCATGGTCCGGTCCGCCGTGACCTCCGCCAGTTGCTTGGCCCGCCGCTTCACCGACGCATAATCCGTCAGGGCAAACGGCCCAATCTGCCCCGCCCGATGGCACCCCGCGCAGTTCTGGTACACCATCGGCGCAATGTCCTTGCTAAAGGTCACCGGCTCCGTCACCTCCGCCCCCTCCGCCCACAGCGCACTTGAGGACAACAACAAACAAGCAAACGCCGCAGCGCCTAATCGGATCGAATTCATAGGTTAAAAACAGGTCGAACTTCCGCCAATCTACGGCGCTCCTCAAGGTTTGGTCGGAAAATCCAGATAGCAACCAATCGCCGCAGTGATTTTTTGTGCCACCGGCCGCCCCCCCAAAACCGCCTCCAGCG
>CALQKQ020000358.1 GCA_943331195.2 Akkermansia muciniphila
CCCGCTCACGGCACCCTCATCCTCGCCGGCGGTCGCCAACTCATCGCCCACCGCATCCACGGCCAAGGCCACCTCACTCCCCTCGAGCAGCGCCCTCCCGGCCTCCGCATCGTCCGCACCCTCAAGGCCCCCGCCCTCGCCCAAGAAGTCTTCACCTCCCGCAGCGACGCCCTCGACCGCCCCGGCGGCCAACTCGGCCCCGCCCTCTTCCTCACCGGCACCTTCCCCGAACTCGCCTACCTCGACCACCGCGCCCGCCGCCTCGTCTTCCTCTCCGTCCCCCCCGAGCGCCAAGACCTCCTCCTCTCCTCCTGGAGCAGCGGCCACCACGCCGTCCGCCAACTCTCCAGCTTCCTCTGGCGCAGCAACGTCCTCGCCCTCCTCCGCAACCCCTTCTCCACCGCCGCCCGCCTCACCGCCAGCGCCACCAGCGTCACCTGCGCCGGCCTCGACCACCTCCGCCTCCACTTCCCCGACGCTCCCCCGCCTCCCCTCGCCCAGGCCCCCCCCATGGACCTCCCCGCCTGGCATCAACACCTCGCCGCCCTCACCTCCTCCCCTCCCAGCGCCGCCTCCCTCCAACTCCAACTCGGCGGCGACGAATTCTTCCCCGCCTTCACCCAAGCCCTCCAAGAAGCCCGCCACTCCCTTAACCTCCAACTCTACATCTTCGACACCGACGACTACGCCATCGGCCTCGCCGACCTCATGAAACAACGCGCCCGCGACGGCCTCGACGTCCGCATCCTCTTCGACGAATCCGCCTCCCTCTCCGCCGCCGCCGCTCCCCCCGCCCACAGCCCCAGCCCCGCCGACTTCTCCCCACCCCCAGACATCGCCGCCTACCTCCGCCTCAACTCCCCCATCCAAGTCCGCACCATGCCCATGTCCGGACTCACCGCCTCCCACACCAAAATCATCGCCATCGATCACCAAGTCGCCTGGCTCGGCGGCATGAACATCGGCCGCGAATACCGCTACGACTGGCACGACCTCATGATCCAAGTCCGCGGCCCCCTCGTCCAAGTCATCGAACACGACTTCGCCCGCGCCTGGGCCCGCCACAGCTGGGGCGGCGACCTCGCCGAAGCCCTCCACCGCGCCCTCCCCTCCCCTCCCCCAGCTCCCGCTCCCCCCGGTGCCGTCCCCGTCCAACCCCTCTACACCAGCCCCTGGCTCCACGAAATCGCCGACGCCCAACTCGCCGCCCTCCGCCACTGCCGCCAACGCGCCTGGCTCGAAAACGCCTACCTCAGCGACCACGCCTTCATCGCCGCCCTCATCGCCGCCCGCCACCGCGGCGTCGACGTCCGCCTCATCTTCCCCGCCACCAACGACAACGCCGTCATGGCCGCCAATAACCGCGCCCTCATCCCCCTCCTCCGTCGCCACGGCATCCGCGTCTTCCTCCGCCCTGGCATGTCCCACATCAAAGCCGCCCTCTACGACGGCTGGGCCTGCCTCGGCTCCGCCAACTTCGACCGCCTCAGCCTCCGCGTGAACCACGAATGCAGCCTCGGCTTCAGCGACCCCACCACCACCGCCGACCTCCAGCGCCGCCTCTTCGACGACGGCTTCCGCACCAGCCACGAAGTCAACGGCACTCCCCTCCCCTCCCCCACCGACGCCCTCCTCACCCCTCTCATCCGCAGCCTCGCCGGCCAACTCTAATGACAAAGCCAAAAACCAATGGCGATGGCTCATGGCCGTGGTGCCTCCCAAGGTAGCCAGACCGTCCCGGTCTGATCCATCGTCATACCCAGAGCGGGACGCTCTGGCTACCTCCCAAGGTAACCAGACCGTCCCGGTCTGATCCATCGTCAAACCCAGAGCGGGACGCTCTGGCTACCTCCCAAGGTAACCAGACCGTCCCGGTCTGATCCCCCCGCTTCTCGCTCCCCGCAAAACGCCAAACCCCGGAGACGCCGCGCGCCCCCGGGGTTCCTGCTAAAATCTCCCAACCTCCCTTAGGGCTTCTTCTTCCAAGGCGGCTTGCCCCCAGCGGCCCGCGGCGGCGGCCCTTCCCGGTTAAACGGCGGCTTCCCTCCAGGCTTGCCCCCAAACCGCGGCGGCCGACCCTCCCCACCAGGCCCATAATGCGAAGGCCCCCGCGCCGCAAAACTCACCTTCAAGGGCCGACCATCGTGCTCCGCCCCTTCCATGTCCGCTACCAGCGTCTTGCTGTGCGTGCTGTGAATCTGGCAAAAACTCTGGTCCTCCATCAACTTAATCTGCCCCACTGCCTGCGGCGGAAAATTAAGCGCCCCATTGGCGAAAAGATCCACAATCTCCCGCGGCCCAAATCCCTGGTTCTTGCCCACCCCCACTCGCACCCACTGAAACCCGCGCGCCGCCGCCGGCAACGTCACCATCTCATGCCCCCCAGGCGACAGCTTCCCCGACGGCTCCTCCCGGCGCGATTCCCGCACCGGTCCCGGCCGCCCAAAGGCTTCCTCCGCAAACTGAATCTCCTCCTCATCCTCATCCAGCGGCGCCACCACCTTCGGCTTCACCTTCGCCGCCGCCTTCACCGGCGCCACAGGCTCCGGCTTGGCCACAGGCTCGGGCTTCGCCGCAGGCTCCGCTTTCGCCGCAGGCTCGGGCTTCGCCACAGACTCCGCTTTCGCCACAGGCTCTGGTTTCACCGCAGGCTCCGGCCGAGCCGCAGGCTCCGCTTTCACCGGCGCCGCCACCTTGGCGGGTTTCGCAGGCTTCGCTTCCGGCACCAGCTCATCCTCCCGCACAAATTCCGCCGCCGCCCGCTCCTGCTTCGCCAGCGGCACCGCCTTCACCGCCGGACGCACCGGAGGACCCGCCGGACGACCCACTTCCGGCTCAAATCCACTAGCCGCTAGCAGCTCATGGAACAACGCGCTGGCGATATCCGTAGAGGAATGCCCCTCCTCCAACAACTGCTCCACCATCCCATCCTGCGGCTTAAAGCGCCCCGTGGTGAGCCGCTCCCGCACCTTGTCCAAAAAGCCCCCCGCCCGCTTCTCCTCCACCTCGCCCAGCGTCGGCACATTGCCCCGCCGTATCCGACTGCGCGTAAACCGCTCAATCGCCTGCAATTTGTAAATCTCCCGGCCACTCACCAAGGTAAACGCCAAGCCCTTCCGCCCCGCCCGACCCGTCCGCCCCACCCGGTGCACATAGTCCTCCGGATCCCACGGCAAATCAAAATTCACCACCAAATCCACCTCCTCCACATCCAGCCCGCGACCCGCCACATCTGTGGCAATCAATAAATCAAAACCACTCTTGCGGAACTTCTCAATCGTCCGCGTACGCATCGCCTGCGTGATCCCCCCGTGCAGTCGGTCCGCTGAATAACCCCGACCCTGCAACAAATCCGTCAGCTCGTCCACCATCCGCTGCGTATTGCAAAACACGATCCCCAAACGCACGTTCTGCATGTCGATCAGCCGCATCAAAGCATCCGGCTTGTTCCGCGCCGGCACCTCATAAAACACCTGCTCCACCGTCGGCACCGTCACGTCCTTCGCCGCAATCCGGATGTGCTCCACATCCTTCGAGTAGCGCCCAATCAAATCCCGAATCGGCGCCGGCATCGTCGCACTGAAAAAAACCGTCTGCCGCCCCGCCGGAGCCGCCCCCAGGATCTTCTCCATGTCCTCGCGGAACCCCATGTCCAACATCCGATCGCACTCGTCTAACACCACCATCTTGATCCGACTGAGATCCAAGGCCCGCCGGTCCATCATGTCCATCACCCGCCCCGGCGTCCCAATCACCACCTGCGGCCCGCGCTTCAATTCATAAAACTGGCGCTCATACGACGCCCCACCATAAATAGGCACCGCGTGGATTTTGGGCATAAAAGCCGCTAACTTATGCACCTCTTCCGCCACCTGCATCGCCAACTCCCGCGCCGGACACAAAATCAACAGCTGGGGATATTTGCCGTCGTGATCAATCTGATCCAACGCCGGCAACACAAACGCCGCCGTCTTCCCCGACCCGGTCTGCGACTGCCCCACCAGGTCCCGCCCCGTCAACAAAATCGGAATCGATGCCGTCTGAATCGGCGAAGCCTCCTCATATCCCAATTTTTCCACTGCTTTCAGCGCGGCGGCTGAAAGACCTAATTCACTGAACGGTCGCTTTTCCATAAAACGGGCAGCTATAGCCCGGATTTGCATTCTGTCGCCTGGTTTCCACTAAATCTCTGCACCGCACCCCCTCAGCCCCCCAGGCGCCCCAGCCACCAACTCCACGGCCGGATCCCCAATCCATCCAATAAAAGCCCCAACCCCCCCAAGCAAA
>CALQKQ020000359.1 GCA_943331195.2 Akkermansia muciniphila
CGCTCTGGGTCCAAAAACAAATCAGACCGAGACGGTCTGGCTACCTTGCACGTGGCGATGACGCGCCTGCAGGAAGGTAACCAGAGCGTCCCGCTCTGGGTCCAAAAACAAATCAGACCGGGACGGTCTGGCTACCTTGCATTCAGGCATCAGCACCCGCAGCGAGCGATCGCAAACAAGACGGCTGCGTCGCGTGGCAGGTTGGCAAGAAATGGAGCGAGGAATCACGATATCGCTACCGCGAGGACGACGCCGCAGGGAACCCTCATTGGACGTTGTGCCCGACTTGGTAGGCGAAAGAGTAGAGACGCTGCGCCGATGGGACCAGCGCGGGCCGATGAACCCTCTCTGAAAGCACCACGGGACGATCCACGCGGAGGCCAGCCCATTCACCGAGTCGCTTGCCGGGATCACGCGCGCCTTGCGGGCTGGAGATCCTGCTTCTCTAAATTGCTAAACAGTTAGTGAAAAATCCTCGCAACTCGTTGGTTTTAAGGTGGCCCGAGACGGATTTGAACCGCCGACACGAGGATCTTCAATCCACTGCTCTACCAACTGAGCTATCGGGCCTAAACCTGTCCGGCGGCCATGAAGATCATGTCGCGGACGGGCTCCCTCAATAAGCGGGCCCGCCGCAGACATCAAGGGATTTTTTAAACTTGGCACCAGACGGCCTCAGCCCGGCGCGGGGCCGCCTTCCTCGCCCCCCCTTGGCTTCCCCGCGTCGCCGTCGCCCCCTCCGAGCTGCCTCTTGCGCCCGCCCCCGCCGCCTGAAAGACTGGCCTTTCATGGCTTCCCCCTCTGCGCTTCCCATTTACGAAATCGAACCCGCCCTGCTCGCGGCCTGGCGCAGCCAAACCGCGCGGCGCCGCTTCCTCATCGAAGCCCCCACCGGCTCGGGAAAATCCACCCAGCTTCCCCAAATGCTCTCGCGCCACGGCCTCCTCGAAGGCGGCGAAGTCGTCATCCTCCAGCCGCGCCGCATCGCCGCCCGCATGTTGGCGCGGCGCGTCGCCGAAGAAATGGGTGAGCGCCTCGGCGAAGCCGTCGGCTATCAAGTGCGCTTCGAAAATGTCGTCAGCTCCCGCACCCGCATCCGCTTCGTCACCGAGGGCATCCTGCTGCGCCAACTAGCCGACGACCCGAACCTGCGCGGCATCAGCGCCGTCATCTTCGATGAATTTCACGAGCGCCACCTCTACGGGGACATCACCCTAGCCCGCTGCCTCGCCCTCCAAGAAACCACCCGGCCCGACCTCGCCCTGCTGGTCATGTCCGCCACCCTGCAAACCGAAGCCCTCAAAGCTTACCTTGCTCCCGCCACCCACCTCATTTCCGCCGGCCGCACCTTCCCCGTAACCCTGCGCTACGCCCCCCCTCGCAGCACCCTCCGCGGCGACATCTGGGACCACGCCGCCCGCGTCTGCGAAGAAGCCCTCGCCAGCCAACCCGAAGGCCACGCCCTCGTCTTCATGCCCGGAGCCTTCGAAATCCGCAAAACCATGGAGGCCCTCAATCGAGAAAAATGGGCCCGCCACTTCGACATCCTCCCCCTCCACGGCGAACTCAGCCCCGCCCAACAAGACGCCGCCGTCTCCGACAACGGCCGCCGCCGCATCATCGTCGCCACCAACGTCGCCGAAACCTCCCTCACCATCGATGGCGTGCGCACCGTTATCGACAGCGGCCTCGCCCGCTTCGCCGCCTGGGATGCCCATCGCGGCATCAATACCCTCATCATTCAAAGCATCGCCCGCTCCAGCGCCGACCAACGCGCCGGACGCGCCGGCCGCACCGCCCCTGGAGAATGCTGGCGCCTTTGGAGCGAGCAAGACCACGGGCGCCGCCCCGCCGCCGAAGTGCCCGAAGTGCTCCGCCTCGACCTCGCCGAAGTCGTCCTCACCCTCAAAGCCGCCGGCGTGGCCGACCTCGCCGCCTTCCGCTGGTTCGAAGCCCCCGAGGCCCGCTCTCTCAGCCGCGCCACCCTCCTCCTGGAACAACTCGGCGCCCTCCTCCCCGACGGCAGCCTCACCGGCGAAGGCCGCCGCCTCACCCGCTATCCACTCCATCCCCGCCAAGCCCGCATCATGGAGGCCGCCGCCGCCTTCGGCTGCATCCCCGCCATGGCCCTCGCCGTCGCCCTCCAACAAGGTCGCCCCCTCTTTATCCGCGGCAGCGGCGACCCCCTGCGCACCTTCAGCACCCCCGACGACCCCAGCGACTTCCTCCCCCTCCTCCGCGGCTGGCAAGCCGCCGCCTCCCGCCAGTTCCATCCCGACGCCTGCGGTGCCATCGGAATCAACGGCCGGGCCGCCGCCGAAGCCGGCAAGCTCGCCCAACAATTGCTCGGCCTCGCCGGGGCCCGCCGCGACGCCCCCCTCGAACTCCCCGACCCCGAAGCCCTCGCCAAAGCCATCCTCGCCGGCTACTCCGATCAAGTCGCCAAGCGCGCCAGCCTCGGCAGCGGCGCTTGCGAAATCGTAGGCGGCCGCCGCGGCACCACCGCCAAGGAAACCGTCGTCCGCGGCACCGAATTGCTCGTCGCCGCCGAAATCGCCGAAGTGCAAGGCAAAGACCTCACCGTCAATCTCAACCTCCTCACCAAAATCACGGAAGACTGGCTCGGCGACCTTTTCCCCGACGACTTCCACCTGGAACGCGCCCCCTTCTTCGACCCCCAGCAGCGCCGCGTCAGCCAGCGCGAGCGCGTGCGCTTCCGCGACTTGATCCTGCGCGACCGCCAAGCCGGCGAGGCCGATCCCTCCGCCGCCGCCGCCATCTTGGCCGACGAAGTCCTTCGAGGAAACCTCACCCTCAACGAATGGAACGACGCCACCCGCCAGTGGCTCGCCCGCCTCGACTTCCTCCGCAAGGCCATGCCCGAATTAGAAATCCCCGAATTCACCCCCGAGGACCATCGCTTGGTTTTGGAAAGTCTCTTCGACGGGTGCCGCACCTACAAGGAAATCAAAGACCTCGCGCCCCTGCCCTCCCTGCGCGATTGGCTCGGCCACGACAAAGCCAGCAGCCTCGACCGCCACGCCCCCGAGCGCATCGCCACCGATGGCGGCAAAATGGCTAAAGTTGACTACACCCGCCCCGAAGAACCCAGCGTCGCCGTCTTCATCCAACAACTCTACTCGCAGCGCGATACCCCAAAAATCGCCCAAGGCCGCGTGCCCCTGGTCCTCAACATCTTAGCGCCCAACCACCGTCCCATCCAGGTCACCAGAGACCTCGCCGGCTTTTGGAAAAATCACTACCCCGCCATCAAAAAGGAAATGGAGCGCCGCTACCCCCGCCACGATTGGCGGGCCATGTGAAGGCCCGCCCGAACACCCCCGCGCCGCCGCGCCGCCGAGGTGCGGTGGCGGGGGCGGTGGCTCATAGCTCGATCTGAATGCCGAATTCCACCACCCGCGAAGGCGGAATGTTGTAATAGGCCACCGCGCTTTGGGCATTGCGCGACATGATCGAAAAAAGCTTGCTCCGCCAAAAAGCGAGGCTGCGGTTCGTCGGAATGATGGTTTCCCGGCCCAGGAAGTAGGACGTCTGCATCGGATCGAAGTGCAAATCGTAGTCAGAACAAGCCCGCAGCAGCGCCGGAACGTCAGGCTGCTCCATGAAGCCATAGTGGCCGGTGATCCGCCACACGTGCTCCCCTAGCTTCTCCACCTGCAGGCGATTCTCCGGGCGCACATAGGGATGCAGCTCCGAAAGAATCGTCAGGAACAACATGCGCTCGTGAAGGACTTTGTTGTGCTTCAGATTGTGCAGCAGGGAGGTCGGGGTCAAACTGCCCGCCCCGGAAAGAAAGACCGCCGTGCCTCCCACCCGGTGCACTTTGGTGCCCCGCTCAATGCTTTCCAGAAATTGGTGCAAAGGCAGAGCCTGCTCGTGCAGCTTGGCACCAAGCACGCGGCGCCCCGCCCGCCAGGTCACCATGATGGTGAAGAGCACCACCGCAAGGAGCACCGGAACCCAGCCGCCATGGAAAAATTTCAGGGAGTTAGAGTAAACAAATACCACATTGAGCACTAATTGAATCGAAATCAGCGCAATGGTCCGTGGCGTCGACCACCCCCACTTCCGCGTCGCCGCATAGAAAAGCAGCAGCGTCGTGATCAGCATCGCCGGACTGAGAGCGATGCCATAAGCCGAGGCCAAGTGCTCGGAGGTTTGAAAGCCAATCACGAGCATGATCGTGCCCGCCATGAGCAGCCAGTTGACCTTGCTAATGTAAATCTGCCCATGCTCCGAAGACGAAGTGTGGCTAATGTGTA
>CALQKQ020000360.1 GCA_943331195.2 Akkermansia muciniphila
CCAGCCTCACCCAACGCCACCTCTCCTTTAACGAGGTCTCCAAACAAGGAACCGCCCAAGTCGTCTTCCTGGGCGATTCCATCACCCAGGGCTGGGAAGGCGCCGGTAAGGAAATCTGGGCCAAAACCTGGGCTCCCCTCAAGGCCGCCAACTTCGGCATCGGAGGCGACCGCACCGAACACGTCCTCTGGCGCCTCGACCACGGCAACTACGACGGCCTCAATGCCAAACTCACCGTCCTCATGATCGGCACCAACAACACCGGCCACCGCATGGACCCCGCCGCCGACACCGCCGCCGGCATCAAAGCCATCGTGGATAAACTCCACGCCAAACAGCCCCACATGAAAATCCTCCTCCTCGGCATCTTCCCCCGCGCCGAACTTCCCTCCAACCCCCAGCGCCTCCGCACCAACGAAATCAACGCCCTCCTCGCTCCCCTCGCCGACCAAAAAACCGTCTTCTTCCTCGACATCACCAAGTCCTTCACCCAACCCGACGGCACCCTCAGCAAAGCAATCATGCCCGATTTCCTCCACCTCAGCCCCCTCGGCTACCAGCGCTGGACCGACGCCATCGCCCCCAAAGTCACCGAACTTCTCGCCCCCTAAGCCGTCTCCAAGGGCCGTTTCATGCAGGCTTAACGCTAAGGGAATTCCCTAGTGAATTTACTTGCCGCCCCGCCGCAAATTGATACTCTAAGCCTTGGAAATTCGCCCCAGGCCCCAGGCCCAACGCGCCTTTCCCCTTACATCATACCCCCAATACATACCCTACTCAATCCTCTTCAGAGGCCTGCCACATCCCCCAAAAACCCTATGAAAACCACCCAACGAAATCGGGGCTTCACCCTGATCGAACTCCTCGTCGTCATTTCCATCATCGCCATGCTCGCCGCCGGCGCCTTCGGAGCCTACAGCAAAATCATGCCCGGCGTCCGCGCTAAATCCACCGCCTCCACCGGCCACGGCATCCACACCATGCTCAACGCCTGGTCCCAAGACCACGACCAACAATATCCCACCGCCGACCAAAGCTCCAACGAAGCCTTCCGCGAACTCTTCAAGGCTAAGCTGATGGACGACGAAAAAGCCTTCGCCATCGCCAACGACCCCTGGCACAAAAACTCCCCCAGCGGCGACGGCAAAGGCCCCGACAATGAAACCGGCACCGCCCCCGATTACCAACAAGCCCTCATGCCCGGCGAATGCGCCTGGGCTTACGTGAGCGGCCACGACGGCTCCTCCTCCAGCAACCTGCCCATCCTCGCCAACGCCTTCTCCGAAGCCGTCGGCGTCTACGCCGCAGACAAAACCAAAAAAGGCGGCGTCTTCCAAGGCGACAAAAACGCCTGGGTCAGCGTCAACGGCAGCGCCAAGGTCACCGACCTCAGCAGCGACTACAAATGCATGGAGAAAAAAGGCACCCGCCTCGTTGACGTCTTCGGCAACGACTGGGGCACCAACCCCGACAACGTCAAAAACCCCGAAGGCTGATACCCCCTCCCCTTCCATCTCCAAGCCCGGATTCCCCAAGGAATCCGGGCTTTTTCATGCCCCCATCTCCCACCCCAAATGACCTGGCCATAAACGCGATTCACCGCCATCACCCCGGGGATAAGAACACCAAGACCCCACCTTCACACATCAATGACCTCGCCTGGCGGTCGCCGCGCCCCTCCTCCATTCCCCGACTCCAAAATCCGCGCCGCCCGCGCCTGCCGCGGCAGGGCGATGCTCACCGTGGTCCCCCGCCCCTCGCCGCTCTGCACTGACAATTCCCCGCCGTGATCCCGCACAATCCGCCGCACGATCATCATCCCCAATCCATTGCCCGTCTTCCGGGTCGTAAACCACGCCTGGTGCATATTGGCCACCACCTCCGGACGCATCCCCTGACCCGAATCCTCTACTCGGATCACCACCTCATAGTCGCTCAGCTCCGTGCTCAGGACCAGCGATCCCCCCGTCCCCATGGCCTGCGAGGCGTTCTTGATCAAATTGTAAAGCGCCTGCTTCATCTGGGGCGCATCCAACTTCAACAGCGGCAGCCCGGCATGCAGCCGCAGCTGCGTCGCAATGCGCCGGTCCTTGAGCTCCGGGGCCAGAAAGGCGGCCGCATCTTCCACCACCCGATTCACGTCGGCCAATTCAAAATGGGGCGGCACCGGCCGCATCGCCCCCAGAAATTGCTCAACGATCCCATCGAGCCGTTTGATCTCTCCCCGCGCCACCTCCACTTGCCCCCGCACCGTCTCATAGAGCGCGGCATCCGCCCGCTTCAACTTCTTCTCTAACAACTGCAAATGGATGTTCAAGGAGTTCAAGGGATTGCCAATCTCATGCGCCACCCCCGCCGCCAGCACTCGCAGGGCGTTGATGCGCTCGCTTTCCATCTGTTCCTCCGCCACCCGCCGCGTCTGCGTGATGTCCCGCACCAACATCACATACCCCAGCGCCGCCGCCCCTGGCTCCCCATCGTCGATCGGGCGAAAGTAAAAATTCAAATAGCGGTTCTCCGGATAAAAAACCTCCATGTCCCGCGAAACCACCTCGCGCCGCCGCGTCAAGCTGGCCCAGGAAACCCCGCGCACCAACTCCTCCAGCGGCTTCCCCGCCGAAGTCTCGTGGTCCATCCCAAAAAACCCGCACGCCGCCGCGTTCACAAAAGTGACAATCCCCTGCGGATCCCCAATAATCACCCCCTCCTCCAAGGCCTCAAAGACCTGCTCAAAAAAGCCCTTCTCCCGCACCAACTTCAGCAACAGCCGCTGCACCTCCCCTGGCTCCACCCGATCGAGCCGCGCAATCAGCTTGTCCAAAAATCCTGCTTTCATCCTCCCATCTTGCCAGCATCCCGCCCAGCGGCAAGGGCAGGCCCGCCACCCCTCCCCGACCCTCCCGCGCGCCCCTCAGGGCTTCGGCTGCGGCGGCGGAGTCGTCGGGAGGCGGCCAGCCGGCCCTGGGGCTACCGCCTTCGGCAGCGGCTCCGGGGCCCCGCGCTGAAAACCGCGCCCCAGATCCGTAGCGAAAAGCGTCTGGTCCCGAGCCCGGAAAATCAGCTGCATCTTCCCCTGCGGCGCATGCCACACCTCCACCTCTTCGCCCTTAAACGCGAACCAGGAAGGCCGCTCCTCAGGCAGTGACGCCGCTCCCGTCTTCGCCAAGCCAAACGCATTGTCGTCCCTCAGGTATTTCAGCAGCTCCGGCGAGGGTTTCACCTCCAAAAACCACTGCATCTTCGTCAGCCCACCCTCGTCGCTCCACTCGTAGCGCTCCGCGTGCACGATCTTGTCCCCCGCCCCCGCTTGGCGCCAAAACGCCCGCCGGAACACCTCCGCCCCATCCGTCATCGCCCGCTGCGGTGCCTCCCCCTTCCAAACCATTGGCACCGCTTCCGCTGCCGCCCGGCCCTCCGCCCAGCGCCACCCCCACCACGCCAACAATCCCAATAGCGGGAGCACAATCCAGAGAACTTTCTTAAGAGGAGGCAACATAGCAGCTTTTCAGAGAAATGGTTACTCCCCACCCTTGGCCGAGGCCCCACGATTCGTCGACCCCTCTTTGCTCCCACTTGGCACATTCTTCCCCACCCCAGGCGCAAACACCCCTCCCCCTCAGAAATTCAACCGCAACCCCGCACTGATCCGCTGGGCGTTTTCCGAAACCAATCCCGTCACCACCACATCCACCGGCCCGCCCCCAAGCTTGCGGAAAATCAGCGACGTGAAAAACGAATGCTCCGCCCGGGCTTCCCGCTCCTGCGGCATCCCCATGATTTCCGCGTCCAGATTCGTCCGCGCCAAAGGATAGAGCAGCGACCATTCCAACCAATCCGTCACCGCTATCCGCAAACCCGTCGCCGCCTGCACCCCAAAACCCTCGCTCCTGAACGCATCCCCATACGCATACGGACGGCCCAAGGGAGTCGTCCCCTCCAAATCTACCCGCGAGTGATTATAGGTCGCCCCCACCTGCAAAATCCAGTCAATCCCCGGCCTCACCGCCCAGTGCCCTCCCACTCCCAACACCATGTTCTTCGAGCGCATCTCCCCATCCAACACCATCGACCCTAGCGCCACCTCCTCCGCAGCAAACATCTGCCCAAAACTGCCAAACCCATACAGGTGCTCCGAAAAAGATTTTTGCATCGAAAACGCATAGCCATCCTGGTCCTCAAACGCCCCACTCCCCAGCACCCCGTCCTCCAGCCATCCGTGGGCGTACACCGCTTGCGCAAAATCATAGCTGATCCAGGGCGCCGCCTCCGCTTCCGCC
>CALQKQ020000361.1 GCA_943331195.2 Akkermansia muciniphila
CGCCTGCCATTGCGCCTCGGCATCCTCCGGCCCCGGCCCCACCGCGAGCAAGGTGTGGTACACATCGCAAATCACCGCCTTCACTGGCGTAGAGGGAAAAGCGCGCATCGTCGGCTCCCGTGGTTTCATCTTTAACTGATCGACCCGCTTCAGGGATCGCTGCGGCGGAATAGGTATTTCCCCCCACGCTGCCCCACGAGCGGAGGCACTTTGCTTTGCTCAAACAAATCCGACCCCTCCTTCAGATTCCGCCAAAAGGCAGCCCACTCGTTCCCCTCGGCCTCAGCCCGCGCCACCCGGGCTTCGCTCAGGCGAAAGGGCAGGCATTGCACCTGAATTTCATCCTGCCGCTTCCCCCGCAAGGCGGCATCCATCAAAAGATAGATCAATTCAATCACAGGATCAGTCATGGCATAACAACCCACCGAACGCTCCCCGCCATGCACCATCAGGGCCGAACCGCTCCGCCCCAAGGCCTTGTCTAAGGCGTTAGGAAAACCCAGGTTGAAGGCGAGGTGCCATTGCGACTTCGGGTTGAGTTGCCGCGCCGCGACATGATAGAAGCCCTCGGGGGCCCGGCCATCGCCTTCCTGAAGTTTGGGGCCGAGTCCCTGGGCCCCATAGCTGGCCACGGGCCACTTCTTGAAGAGAGTATAGCGCCCCCCCATGTCGTCGCGCAGCCACAATTCCAGTTCGCGTTCCTCCTTGAACAGGCGCAGAAAAACCGGAGCGCCCGCCTTCAAGTGGGCCCGCTTCAGATCGGCTTGCAGCCCCGGCCCCACCCGCCGCCGCACCTCCGCCAAGCGATCGTTGTCCCCCGCCGGAGCCCCCACCACCCGCCGCATGAAAAGCCACAAAAAGACGCCCCCCAAGAGGAGCGCGAGGATTGAAAAACGCATCATCATAGGCAAAATAGGCTAGCGCCAAAAAAGTTAGAATCCCTCCAGCTTGCCTTTGGCCGCGGGAGCCGCAGGAGCCACCGCCCCCGTCGGCGCCGGAGCTGCCGACTCGGCCGCGCGAGGCACCACGGCAAATTGCACCGCCTGCTGGGCCTTCATGGCCTTGGCCCAGCGGTCCGTCGCCAGATCGAGATAGGCCACTTCCGCCGCCTGATAGGCGGAAGCATGGCGCGCCGCCTCCCCCGCGCGGCCCGGCGCCGTCCAGCAGGTCCGCCCGAGAAATTCGCCCGGCGGATTCCACGTTAGGGGGCCCGCGTTCAATTCCAAAAGCTCCTGGCGCAATTCCTGCCCCAGCCCGCGCCGCGAGAAACTCACAAAGGCCGCGCGGCCCTCTAAAAACTCCATGCGGATGCGAATCTCCCCTTTGAGAAAGGAAGCTCCCGTGGCCCCCTCTAGCAGAGCAGGAACCTCGGCCACGGGCGCCCCATACCGGGCCACGCATTCCTCGCGGGTCTCGCCCAAGCGCGCCCGCGCCGCTTCCGTCCCCACAAGGGAACCCAACAAGGTCACCATTAAGCCTAGGCCGCGCGTCGTCATTCCCCAGTGTGGCCCCTGCCCAGCGGCACTCAATCAGAAAGAATCCCCGCGCGGCTCGTCCCGAGCACGGTGAAGTCCGCCGATTCCACGGTTAGCCCCGGCCCAAAGGCCAAGGCATGCCCCTCCCGATCCTCCGCCCCCGCCTCCGCGAGGAGCCGCGCTAGCGCAAACATGATCGTGGCCGACGACATGTTGCCAAAGTCGCGCAACACGCCCCGCGAGGGCGCCATCTGGGCTTCGCTCAGCCCATAGTGCCCTTGCAGCGCATCCAAGATCATCCTCCCGCCCGGATGAATCGCCCACACATCCTCCGGCCCAGCCTGGGCGCAGCGCCCCACCGCTTCGGGATGCCGCGCCAAAAATTGTTTGATCTTAGCGGGCACTCGCACATCCAGGGTCATGGCAAAACCTTGATCCTCCACCGTCCACGCCATGCGGTCGGCATCGGCTAGGCTCAAGGCCGTCTGACAACCGTCCAAGCGCAGGCCGCTGGCCCGCCCGCTGATCAGCGACGCCGCCGCCCCATCGGCAAACAAGCAAAAGGAAACCAGTCGATCAAGCTGCGCCGTCTCCTGCAGGTGCAAGCTGCAGAGCTCCACATTCACCATCAGCACCACGGCAGCAGGGTCGCTTAACACAATTTCCCGCGCTTGGCGCAGGCCGGTCAGCGCGGCATAACATCCCATGAAGCCGATCACGGTGCGCTTCACCGCAGGGGACAAACCAGCCTGTTGCACCACCTCAATGTCTAAGCCCGGGGCGTAAAAACCAGTGCACGTCGTCACAATCAAATGGGTCACCTCAGCAAGCGAGCCCACCTGGGCTTGCAAGGCCGCCACCGCCCGCCCCGCCAGGCGCGGGGCTTCCTGGCGATAGACCTCCATGCGCTTGCCCGTGCTGGGAAAGGCTCCATAGCCATAAAACGAGCCGCTCCCCGGTTCTCCTAGCGGATGCGATAACACGGTGTGGCGCCGCCCAATCGCGCTATTTTGCGCGATCAACTGCACCTTTTCCAGAGTCGCTTCCGGGCGAATCCAGCGCGGCAGGCTTTCCAGAAAGGCGGCGTGCCGCTCGAAGTCGGGGACGGCCGTGGCGATGGCGTTCAAATGGGGGCGCAACATGACCTCCCCTTTCGCACGGTTGCCTCGTCTTGGCCAATGGAACCGCCGACCTCGGCTAGCCCGCGCCCGGGAAAGCATTTGACAGGGGGGGCGGAAGGTCGATTCCTTGAGCGGCGTCTATCCACCCAACCCCCATCATATCTCATGAAACCCACCTCCCTCACTCGCCTTTTTCTGTTCGCCGGGGCCCTCGCCGCCGCGCCGCTGCAGGCTTCGCCGCTCTCCGAAGTCGCCGAACAAGCCGGCGTAACTTGGCTCATCGGCAACTGGGCAACCGCCGATGGCGGCGTGAAAATGTCCTTTGAGTGGCGGCTCGATAAACACACCATCGCCACGAAAATGACCCTCCCAGACCGCGAGGCCGAGGGGACCATCGCCTTGAAACCCGCCACCACCGTGGCCGGAATGATTTCCGTCGACAGCAAGGGCGCGGTCTCGATGGGCCAGTGGTCGGAATATGAAGGCCAACCCCTCTTGAAGAGCACCATCAAGTCGGACCAAGGCGAGATGAAGTTAGCGACCCGCTACATCAAGCAAAGCGACAACACGTTTCAGGTGAAAGTCTATCGCCAAAACGCCTCCGGGGAACTCGGTGAGTTTTTGGTCGAGGCGGAATTGCAGCGCGCCAAATAAGCGCACGGCAGGTCCTCATTTGCATCACCCTAGCCGAGCCTTCGGCTGCGGCGAGTTCCGGGCGGGGCGCGATCGCCCATCCGAGCGAACTCGCCGCCGCCCGGCAGCCCGCTTGGCCAGAGGCCCGGGCTCAGTCGAGAAAGAGAAATTCATTGGAGCAGAGCAGAGCCTGGGCGTAGGCCTCTAGGCCGGAAGCCCCCGGGCCGCCAAAGTCTTTGCTGGCCTCCGCAAGGAAAAGATTGCTAGAAACGTCGCGGATCCGCGGGGCCCACAGGAAGGTGTCGGAGTTCTCGCTGCCTTGGCTGTCGACCACGAAATCGAGGGTGTCGCCCGCCTGGAGCTCGACCTGCGTGAGGTTCGTTTCAAATTTGTTAGCAGGGGCGATGGGCCAGGTGCCGAGCAGGCCGAGGCGGGAATGGAAGATGAAGGCGGTGATGCCGCTGCTTTCGGTGGAAAGGAGGGAGACCGTGCCGCTGAGGTCGACGGTGGCGTTGGCCGGAGCGGTCCAGCGGCGCATGGCGGAGTGGGAGGGATCGCTGCCGGGGTGGCCGCCTTGCTGAGTGAGGTGGACGTAGCCGTGGGTGGAATCGGGGAGGTCGGCGGAGGGCGACCAGCGATTGTCTTGATAGTGAGGGAAGGCCGTGAAGGTGGTCGTTAGGGTGGCGAGGTCGAAATTGCCGTAACCATTTTGCCAAGCGGTGGCGGTTTGGCGCGATTGGGAGGCGAGGTCGCTGAGGTAGGCGAGGCCGAGGGCGAGTTCGGCGGGATCGGGGTCGCGCGCCAGAACCGCGTGGTAGAGGCGGCGGATGGAATCGGCGGGGGGAGCGGGGGGGAGGGAGGCGGCGAGGTGTTCGGCTTGGGCGGTGATGAAGGGGCTATTCATCATGTAGAGGGCCTGTTGGGGCACGGTGGTTTCGAAGCGTTTCGGCGAGGTGGTGTCAGGGCTAGCGAAGTCGAAGACGCGGAAGAGGCCGGGAAGGTTTTGGCGGTCGATC
>CALQKQ020000362.1 GCA_943331195.2 Akkermansia muciniphila
CGACCCGGACGAATGGCTCACCATCGTGGTTTATGATGAAAGCTGATCATTCACTCCCTGACACACATCTTTCACTTCAGCATTCACGCTCAACCATCCACCCTACTTCACTCTCATGGTTTCCCCACCACCAAAAATCCAATGGACGCTCGGCCCCGTCGATAGTTCCTTTGGCGGGCCTTTTCCCTTATTCGCCGGCGATCTGTTGATTCACTTCAGGACAGCATTTCCAGGGCTGGGCCAACCCACGATCTGCGATATGTGGCAAATGAACCGTGGAAGTCAGCTTTGGTTTGCCCATCGGAAAGAACTCGTTCCGCCTGGATTCCAATGGCACCGCTCCGAAGTGGAGGGATCCAACCCTGAAACGGAGGACGACGAAGTGATGCAGGCCCCCCATTTTTGGCGAGTGCGGGCCGGTGACCGCCTAACACTGATCGGGGAGCGGCCCTACCTTGAAGCAGGCATGTGCTCTATGATCCTGGAGTTCCGCGAGTCGGCGCTGGTTTACTGGCTGCGCCAGGACGGTCAAATGCCTACGCCGGAGGAAGCGCTTTCCGCCAGTCCTTCCCCCAATGATTCCCTGAGACTGGACTGGGCGAGGCGGGCGGTCTCGAAGGTCACCGCCTTGGGTCCTCCCAGAACCCTGGCGACAGACTGGCGCCTTTGCTAGCCATAACCTACCGAACGAGCTAGGGAAAAGAGTGATCCAGGAAACCGAAGCGAACTTAAAACGAGCCGGGCTCTCTCTTTGATTCAAATGGGTGGTTCGCCCCGATCGTTCCCACCTTGAGTCGGCGAGGTGCCCGAGCTTGGGGACGTGAAGCGCCTTCAACTCATCGCTTCCATAAAAATCGCTCAGCCTCCCAGCTCCAACGACGGCAACAGTGAATGAAATAACCTAACTTTTCCATAAGCGCATGGCGCTCTCGGAGACCCACTACCCTGGCTGGCCGTTTCTGTCCCGTGGCAACCAAGATAGCGCCCCTGCGGCACCGCTTGGCGTTGCGCCCCGCCGCACTCAGCGCGATGGCTATCCCATGCAGCCTGCCTCCCAACCGGATCCCGCGCCCCTGGTTCCCCTCGCCGCAGAAAGTCTGCCCGGGGTCATCCAAGCGGACATGGACCCCGCCAGCCACGCCGTACTCATCGACTTCGACCCCAAAGTACTCTCCGAAGAAGGCGTCCGCAAAATCGCCGCCCAACTCGCCCCCGTGGGCCACCAGGCCTATTGCAAAACCATCTTGCACCTGGGCGGCCGCGCCTCCGGAGCCGCCGAACAAAAACTCGAGCGCAAAGCCCAGCAAATCAAAGGCATCCGCCGAGCCCGCGCCACCTTTCTCGGCGGAGTCATGACCGTGACCTTCGACGATGCCCACCTCACTGAAGCCGAAGTCATCCGCCAAGTCCGCGCCACCGGCGCCCCCGTGCAGCCCTACTCCCAGGCCCCCGCCCTCCCGCCCTCCTCCACTCTCGACTGGATCAAATACGCCACCTCCGGCGAACGCCTCGAGGCCCTCTTCATGGTCCTCACGTTTGTCTTCATGATGGCCGGATGGCTCTGCGACCGCGCCGGTTTGCCAGTGCACTCCGCCCTCTATGCCGGCGCCTACCTCACCGGCGGCTACTTCGGGGCCCGCGCCGGCCTCCAATCCCTCCGCCAGTGGACCATCGACGTCGACCTCCTCATGATCCTCGCCGCGCTCGGTGCCGCCGTGGTCAATGCCCCCTTCGAGGGCGCCATGCTCCTCTTCCTCTTCTCCCTCTCCAATGTCCTGCAAGCCTTCGCCATCGACCGCACCCGCAAGGCCATCAAGTCCCTCATGAAGCTGCGCCCCGACAAGGCCCTCGCCCGCCGCGATGGCGGCACCGCCCTCGTCGCCGTCGCCGACCTCGTCATCGGCGATATTCTGGTAGTCCGCCCCGGCGAAAGCATCGCCCTCGATAGCGTCATCATCGAAGGCCACAGCGCCATCAACCAAGCCTCCCTCACCGGCGAATCCCTCCCCGTCGCCAAAGCCGTCGGCGACCCCGTCTTCGCCGGCACCATCAATCAAACCGGCGGCCTCGAAATCCGCGTCACCCGCCTCGCTAAAGATTCCACCATCGAAAAGTTAGTGCGCCTCGTCGAAGAAGCCCAAAGCGAAAAGGCCGAAACCCAGCGCTTCCTCGACCGCGCCGAACAGTTCTACGCCATCGGCGTGATCCTCTTCACCCTCGGGCTCATCCTCGTGCCCACGCTGTTCTATCACGAGGCCTTCCAAACCGCCTTCTACCGCGCCATGACCGTCATGGTCGTGGCCTCGCCCTGCGCCCTCATCATCAGCACCCCAGCTTCCATCCTCTCCGCCATCGGCGGTGCCGCCCGCCGCGGCGTCCTCTTCAAAGGCGGCGTCCACCTCGAACGCGCCGCCACCATCAAAGTCGTCACCTTCGACAAAACCGGAACCCTCACCGAAGGCAAACCCCGGGTCACCGACGTCGTCGTCGACGGCGCCGTAAGCCGCTTTTCCGAAACCCCTCACCCCGCCGCCCTCGAACTGCTCCGCCTGATCGGCCCCGTCGAACTCAAGTCCGAGCACCCCCTCGCCCAAGCCATCGTCAGCGAATGCCGCCAGCGCGGCCTCCCCCTCACCGAATGCACCGCCTTTCAGTCGGTCTCCGGCAAGGGCGCCAGCGGCCTCGTCCAAGGACGCCGCATCGCCGTGGGCAACGCCCGCTACTTCGCCTCCCAACAGGTGGACTTCCCCGAGGCCTTCAACGCCCACGTCGCCGCCCTCCAGGACGAAGGCAAAACCTGCGTCATCGTCGGCGAAATCGACGACCGCACTGGCATCGGCACCCTGTTAGGATCCGTCGCCATCGCCGACACCCTCCGCCCCGAAGCCGCCTCCGTCATCCAACAACTCAAAGCCGACGGCATCGCCCGCGTCGTCATGCTCACCGGCGACAACGCCCGCGTGGCTCAGGCCATCGCCCGCCAAGCCGGCGTCGATGAATTCCACGCCGACCTCCTCCCCGAAGACAAGGTGCGCGTCATCAAGGAACTCAAAACCCTCGGCCCCGTCGCCATGGTAGGCGACGGGGTCAATGACGCCCCCGCCTTGGCCACTGCCACCATCGGCATCGCCATGGGAGCCGCCGGAACCGACGTCGCCATGGAAACCGCCGACGTGGTCCTCATGAGCGACAATTTGCAAAATATCGTCTTCGCCCTCGCCCTCAGCCGCCGCGCCCGCCGCGTCATCTATCAAAATCTCGCCTTCGCTCTATCCATCATCCTCATTTTAGTGATTTCCGCCCTCGGCTTCCATTTGCCCCTGCCCATCGGGGTGATCGGCCATGAAGGCAGCACCGTGCTCGTCTGCCTCAACGGACTCCGCATGTTGGCCTTCCGCCCCAAAAAGCCCTGAGGCTTTTCCGGCCCGCCCGCCCAGCTCCCCCCTTCAGGCCGCTCCCGTCCCCGCCGCCCCAGGCCCAAACCCCACCTCCAGCCAAACCGCCCCCGCTGGCCCCGCCACCGCCTCCCGCCCCGCTCCCTCCGCCGCCGCCGGCATCAAGCCCCACGCCCCCTCCGATAAGGTGACTTCCCCAAACATCAGGGACCCTAACAAAACTCCCGGCATGAGAAATTGCCCTGCCTCCCCACACCGCATCACCTCTCCCGCCGCCGCTTCCCGCCGGTGCACCGCAAAAAAAGCACACGTCGCCAGCAGCCCCTCCGCCGTCGCCACCCCGCAGCTCGGCGCGCTGTCCGCAAAATCAATGCACCGCAGGCTCTCCGCCACATGCAACGCCCGCGGCTTGCCGTCCAATCCCATCCGATTCCAATCAAACACCCGGTAAGTCGTGTCGCTGTTCTGCTGAATCTCAAAAATCAACAAGCCCGCCCCAATCGCGTGCAGCCGCCCACTCGGTATAAAAATAAAATCCCCCTCCTCCACCGGCAGCCGAGGCACCAAGCCCGCCGCCGTGCCATCCTCCAGCGCCGCCGCAAAACGCTCCCGACTCACCCCCGGCTGCACCCCAGCATACAAACTCGCCCCCGGAGCCGCCCCCGCAATCACCCACATCTCCGTCTTCGGCTCCCCCTCCAATGCCGCCGCTTCCCCTACCGGAGGATGCACCTGAAGCGACAGCGTGTCCCTCGCATCCAAAATCTTGATCAGCAAAGGAAAGCGCTCCCCCGCCGGAGCCTCCGCCCCAAACACCTCCCCGCGATGCTCCGTCCACAACTGGTGC
>CALQKQ020000363.1 GCA_943331195.2 Akkermansia muciniphila
CCCTCGACCCCCTTCCACCCTGCGTCCGCGACCTCCTCCAATGGCCCAACGACCGCCTCCTCAAACCAGCCGGCATCCGACTCGTCTCCCGCGTCCTCCTCGCCGACGGCTGGCACCCCCGCCACATCGCCGGCCTCATCCGCTCAAAATTCGCAGACCCCCACCACCACTGGGGCGTCAATTGGCAAGACTACGAACCCGGCACCCGCGCCGACTTCTACACCCGCCTCTTCCTCGGCCAGTGGGCCACCGGCCTCGACCACCTCGCCGACTTCTCCTGCCCCGCCATCCAAAAAACCGGCTTCTGCCCCGCCACCGCCCCCGCCGGTTGCTCCCTCGGCCGCTTTCAGCACCTCCCCCCTCCCAACCTCTACCCCCCCCCACTCCCATGAAGCCCTGGCCCATCGGACTCTCCACCGGCTGTTTCTACCAACGCCCCATCTTCGAGGTCCTCCACGACATCCGCGCCAGCGGCTTCCAACTAATCGAAGTCTGCTCCTTCCCCCAACACCTCGACTTCCACCACCTCGACGAAGTCCGCCGCGCCGGAGACCTCATCCACCAACTCAACCTCCAACCCATCTCCTTCCACGCCCCCTTCGCCGACGCCATCGACATCACCGCCCTCGCCGCCGCCGACCGCGCCCTCGCCCTCCACCAATTGCTCACCGCCTGCGAAGCCGCCGCCGAAATCAAGGCCCAACACATCGTCCTCCACCCCGGCCCCGAACGCGCCGGCCGCCCCCCCGAAGCCGAATTCCTCACCCGCATGCGCTACGCCGCCGAATCCCTCAACCTCGTCGCCACCCGCTGCTGCCAACTCGGCATCCCCCTCGTCCTCGAAAACATGCTCCCCCACCTCCTCTTCGGTCACATCAACGACATGCTCTACCTCCTCGGCAGCATCCGCACCTGCCACGTCTCCACCTGCCTCGACACCGGCCACGCCTTCCTCGGCCGCGAACTCGGCCTCGTCATCCACAAACTCAGCGGCCACCTCCAACTCGTCCACGCCAACGACAACTGCGGCGAACGCGACGACCACCTCCCCCCCGGCGACGGCCACATCGACTGGCCCTGGGTCCTCCGCGAACTGCGCCGCTGCCACTTCTCCGGCACCCTCATCCTCGAACTCTCCTCCCAACCCCACGAAAGCGTCTCCCACATGCTCCAGCGCGCCTCCCGCGGCCGCGACTACCTCTTCCATCTCATGGAACACATGGATTAAGCGAAAAACCCGCCGCCGCCTTCTCCCCGCACCCCCTCCCCGCACTTCCCCGGCGCCATAGCTTGCCAGAAACGTATTTCCAGCCATGATCCGCCCCATGCCTCCCCTCCTCCTCCTCACCTCCTTCCTGGCCCTAGCTTCCCTCGCCAGCGCCGCCGATCCCGCCGCCCCCGCCAACCCCGCTCCCAACCGCCTCTCCACAGAAAAATCCCCCTACCTCCTCCAACACCAATTCAACCCCGTCGATTGGTATCCCTGGGGCCCCGAAGCCTTCGCCCGCGCCAAAGCCGAAAATAAACCCATCCTCCTCAGCATCGGCTACAGCACCTGCCACTGGTGCCACGTCATGGAACGCGAATCCTTCGAAAACGCCGCCATCGCCGCCTACCTCAAAGACCACTTCATCGCCATCAAACTCGACCGCGAAGAACGCCCCGACATCGACCACATCTACATGACCGCCATGCAAGCCCTCGGCCTCGGCGGCGGCTGGCCCCTCAACGTCTTCCTCACCCCAGACCGCCAACCCTTCTACGGCGGCACCTACTTCCCCCCCGAAGACAAAGGCGGCCGCCCCGGCTTCCCTAGCATCCTCCAGCGCATCGCCGAACTTTGGGAAAAAGACCCCGCCGCCATCCAAACCGACGCCAAAAACATCACCGCCCAACTCCAACTCCACATGGCGCAAGAATCCACCAGCGCCGACCCCCTCAAACCAGAACTCGTCCCCGCCGCCGCCGCCCTCTTCTCCCAAAACTTCGACCCCACCTTCGGCGGCTTCAGCGAAGCCCCCAAATTCCCCCAACCCCACATCCCCAGCCTCCTCCTCCTCACCGGCGTCCACACCGAAAACCCCTCCCTCATCGACCAAGTCCTCTTCACCTGCCGCCGCATGGCCGCCGGCGGCATGTACGACCAACTCGGCGGCGGCTTCGCCCGCTACTCCGTCGACGAGCGCTGGCTGGTCCCCCACTTCGAAAAAATGCTCTACGACAACGCCCAACTCATCGACCTCTACCTCGATGCCGGCCTCGTCAGCGCCGACCCCGCCCACCACGCCGTCGTCCGCGATATCCTCCGCTACCTCCAGCGCGACATGACCCACCCCGACGGCGGCTTCTACTCCGCCGAAGACGCCGACAGCGAAGGCCAAGAAGGCAAATTCTACTGCTTCACCCAATCCGAAATCGAATCCCTCCTCACCCCCGAAGAAGCCGCCCTCGCCATCCCCTACTTCGGCATCACCAAAACCGGAAACTTCGAAGACCACAGCCACCCCAACCCCCTCCCTAACCTCAACGTCCTCCACCTCGCCGACCCCGATCGCCGCCTCACCCCACCCGAAACCACCCTCCTCAACGCCGCCAAAGCCAAACTCTTCGCCGCCCAACGCCTCCGCGTCCGCCCCCACCTCGACGACAAAATCCTCACCTCCTGGAACGGTCTCATGCTCGGCGCCCTCTCCCGCGCCGCCATCATCCTCAACGAAGCCCCCCTCCTCGAAGCCGCTCGCAAAAACTTCCGCTTCGTCACCGCCAAACTCTGGGACCCCACCACCAAAACCCTCTTCCACCGCTGGCGCGACGGCGAACGCGACTCCACCCAACTCCTCAGCGCCTACGCCAGCTACCTCCGCGGCTCCATCGAACTCTACCAAGCCACCCTCGACCCCGCCGTCCTCGACTTCTCCGTCGCCTTAGCCGATAAAATGATCGCCACCTTCTACGACCCCAAAGGCGCCGGCTTCTACACCAGCGCCGGCGGCGACGACCTCCTCTTCAAAGCCAAAGACGACTACGACGGTGCCGAACCCAGCGGAAACTCCCTCGCCGTCTCCGCCCTCCTCAAACTCGCCGCCATCACCGATAACAAATCCTCCCGCGCCACCGCCGAAGCCACCCTCACACGCTTCATCCCCCGCCTCGCCGAAACCCCCCAAGCCCTCCCCCTCATGCTCCACGCCCTCGCCTTCGCCAGCGAGGAACCCTTCCGCGCCGTCATCGCCGGCGACCCCTCCCTCCCCGAAACCCAAGCCCTCCTCCGCGCCGCCCACTCCGTCTACCAATTCCACCGCGTCATCCTCGGCACCTCCGGCCCCGTCGAACCCTTCGCCAAAACCCTCACCCTCATCGACGGCCGCCCCACCGCCTACATCTGCACCGGCTCCAGCTGCCTCCCCCCGACCGCCGACCCCGCCCAAATCCAAAAATCCCTCCGCCCCCCCGGCAAAACCCCCGTGCCCGCCCCCGTGCCCGCGCCCGCGCCCGCGCCCGCTCCCGCGCCCGCCCCTGCACCCAAATAGCCCGGCCCCTCGCCTAGCACCTAGCTGAGCACCTCGCCCCTCACCCCGGCGAGGCCGACCCCAGCAGCCCCGCCACCTTCCCGCTCACCGTGATAAACGGGGCCCGCAAATACAGCGGCTCCGTCTCCACACTCGCCGCCCGCGCCACCGCCTCCTCCGTCAAGCCCCCCGCCCGGCACGCCAACACATCCGCCCGCGGACTCACCGGCCGCGCCTCGCAGCACCCCGGACTAACCGCGTCCAGCGTATACACCCGCCCCGGCCACGCCATGACCCGCCGCGCCATCGCCGCCTCATCCTCCACCACCGGAGCCAAGGCCATGGCCCCGCCCACCACCTCCGCATACCACCAGGCCCCCCTCCGCGCATCCCCCACCACCGCATACCGCTCCTGCCCATAAGCCTCCCCCAGCGCCGTCAGCGAAGGCAAGCCAATCAGCGGCACCCCATACGCCATGCTAATCCCCAAACCAGCCGCAATCCCCACCCGAATCCCCGCATAACTCCCCGGTCCCGTCCCCACCACCACCAGATCCGGCGCACCCCCTCGCAGCGCCACCCGCAGCGGCTCAAACACCTTCGCCTGGTGCAGTCGATCACTGCTAAACTCGATCAACTCCACCACCCGCCCCTCCACATACCGCGCCACACTGCCCCGCGCCGTCGAGGTCTCTATCGCCAAAATCGTTTCCATCCCCCCCCCC
>CALQKQ020000364.1 GCA_943331195.2 Akkermansia muciniphila
AGGGGGCGGGTCGCCTGCTTTCCCTGGAGCTGGAGGGGGCAGCGGTGGAGGGGGCGCACTTCAATGTGGATCCGCGGCGCAATGCGGCATCGGTGCATTTGGCCTATCCGGTGCCGAAGGAGGCGCTGGACAGCGCATTTTACAACGAAGTGACGGCGGTGGAGGATCCGGTGCATACTTATTATATGGCCTGCGGGTTTTCGCGGGGTTACTTTGGGATGCAGGTGAATTCCCTGACCGAGCGGCGTGTGATTTTCTCGGTGTGGGACAGCGGGAGCGGGCAGCGGGCGAAGGATCGCAGCGCGGTGCCGGAGGAGCATCACACGCAGCTGTTGGGCAAGGGGGCTGGGGTGGTGGCGGAGGTTTTTGGGAACGAGGGCACGGGGGGGCACTCGCATTTTGTTTATCCCTGGAAGACGGGGCAGGTGCAGAAGTTTGTGGTGACGGCGCAGCCACAGGGCAGCGCGACGGATTACGCGGGCTATTGGTTTCACCCGGAGGAGGGGCAGTGGAAATTGCTGGCGCGTTTCCGGGCACCGGAGGACGGCAAGTACTTGCGGGGGCTGTATTCTTTTAGCGAGAATTTTGCGGGAGAGACCGGCCACCTGCGGCGCAAGGCGCTTTTTGGGAATCAGTGGATCCGCCGGGCGTCGGGGGAGTGGAGCGAGTTGCTTCAGGCCACCTTTAGCCACGATGCCACGGGGAAGGCGGCGCGGCGGGATCGGTTTATGGGAGTGGAGGGAGGTCAGTTTTTTCTGAGCCACGGTGGCTTTGTGGAGGGCTATACCGCTTTTGGGGCACCCTTTGCGCGGCCTGGAGGGGGGGTGGCACCGGACTTGATGTTGCCGGAGGTGCCTTGATCTGCCATGGGTGGAGGGCCCCGGCTTTTTTTCATCTGATGTTATTCCTGATATGATCCCGCCTACTTGCACGACCCGCGTGATGGCTCCGTCGCTTCTGGCGGCGGACTGGAGCCGCCTTCCGGAGGAATGTTCGCGGGCGATACGGGCGGGGGCGGATTGGCTGCACTGCGATGTGATGGACGGTCACTTTGTGGACAACATCACGTTTGGACCGCAGTTTGTGGAGTGTTTGTCGAAGACGAACGACATTTTTTTGGACGTGCATCTGATGATTGAGCGGCCGGATCATTATTTGTCGCGCTTTATCAAGGCGGGGGCGGATGGGATCACGGTGCATGTGGAGGCGGCGCACGATGTGGGGGAAACCTTGCGGCGGATTCGGGCGGCGCGGTGTCAGGCGGGGTTGGCGCTGCGGCCGGAGACGGCTTTGGCGGAGGTGCGGCCGTACTTGGACCAGATTGATTTATTATTAGTGATGACAGTGGTGCCTGGTTTTGGGGGTCAGGCCTTGATTCCGGAGACGCTGGAGAAAGTGCGGGAGGCTCGGGAATACCGGGAGGCGCACGGGTTGAGTTATCACATTGAGGTGGATGGGGGGATCACGCAGGAGACGGCGGCGGCGGCGACGGCGGCGGGGGCCAATGTGTTGGTGGCGGGGAGTGCGTTGTTTGGGGCGGCGGACATGGGGGCGGCGCTGGCGGCGATGCGGGGGGTGTGAGGGGCTGGATTCCACCTTGCCATGGCGAGGCGGAGGCGATAGGGGAGGGAGATATGGAATTTTGGCGAATCGACAACTTAGGAGCTGGGGGAGCGCTGGGGAAGGAAACTGGGGATGGACTAGGAAATGGGGCAGGGGATGGATCAGGGGATCGCAAATAATCTAGGGCTGTGGATTTGAGTATGAGTGATGTTCCTGGGCGGCGGGCGGCGGCTTCTCGGCTGCGGCTGATGGACTGGGATGAGGAGGCGGTGGTGGCGATGGCGCGGCAGTTGCGGGAGGAGAGCGGGGGAGGGGCTTCGCTGGCGGTGGTGTTTGTGTCGCCGGACTGGGGGGAGCAGGTGAAGGAATTGATTGAGATTTTGCAAGTGTATGGCCATGCCCGGCAGGTGGTGGGGTGTTCGGCAGGGGGTCTGATTGGGGTGGGTCAGGAGGACGAGGAGGCGCGAGGTGTTTCGGTGTTGTTTTTGAATCTGCCGGAGGAGGAAGTGCGGACGTGGGTGATCGACGAGCATTTTCAGATTCCGCGGGACCAGCCGGCGACAGGGGGGTGGTTGATTTTGGGGAATCCACTGCGCTTGAATGCGGCGGCGCTCTTGGGGGATTTGAATGGGATCTATCCTGGGGTGCCGGTGTACGGGGGTTTGGCGAGCGGTGGGGGGGATCGGGAAAGTTTGTTTGCGTTTCACCATGAGGTGGGCTTGATCGCGTCGGCGGGGGTGGCGGTGCATTTGCCGAGCTTGGTGCTGCGGGGGTTGGTGAGCCAGGGCTGCGAGCCGATTGGGGAGCCGTATACGATTACGGAGGTGAACGAGGGGGTGGTGCTGGGAGTGGGGGGGCGGCGAGCGTATGACGTGCTGGTGGAAACGTATGAGGGTTTGGAGGAGGAGGCGCAGCGGCAGGCGCGGGGGAACTTGATGGCGGGCTTGGCGGTCAATGAATACGTGGAGGATTATCGGCGGGGGGATTTTTTGGTGCGGAGCATTTTGGGGGGCGACCCGAAGACGGGAGGGGTGAGGATTGGGGCCTATCCGCGGGTGGGGCAGACGCTGCAATTTCAGCTGCGCGAGAAGGATGCGGCGGACGAGGAGATGCGGAGATTGAGCGAGGGGCTGCGGGAGGCCGAGGGGGTGCCCTTGGCGATGCTGTGTTTTTCCTGTGCGGGGCGGGGGCAGGGGCTGTTCGGGGTGCCGAACCACGATGCGGGGATTTTGCAGGAGGCGTTTGGGGAGGTGCCGATGGCGGGTTTTTTCTGCAATGGGGAGTTTGGGCCGGTGGGAGGGAGCAATTTTGTGCATGCCTATACGGCGGCGGTGGCGGCGCTGTATTGAGGAGGGCGGTTTTCCTTTTGACAACCGGTGAGGGTTTGGTATGTGCCGTTCCGGTTCGGCTCGCGAATTGCGGCAGGGTAGCTCAGCGGTAGAGCAGGGGACTCATAAGCCCTTGGTCGGGAGTTCGATTCTCCCCCTTGCCACCACGCGCGAAGCAGGCAGCGCCCCTGAGGGGCCTCCCGCGCGGGCGCTCCGACCGCTGACCACACTATCAGCTATGAGCATACCTTCTTCTCTCTCCGCAGGCTTGGGCAACGGCCAAACTACCCCTCCAGAGCCGCCGCGGCGGCTGCGGGCCGGGCCTTGGCAGGTGGATTTGATCGAGGGGGAACTGCGGTATTTGTCGGTGGGCGGGGACGAAGCGGTGCGGCGGATTTACGCGGCGGTGCGGGATCGCGATTGGAATACGGTGCCGGGGGAGCGGAGCGCGCTCGAGGTGGTGGAAGAAGCGGGGGGCTTTGATGTGACCTGGCGCAGCGAGCACGTAGACGGAGCGGTGGATTTTGTGTGGGAAAGCCGGATCGTGGGCAGCGCCGACGGGGTGCTGACCTGGATGTTTGACGGCGTGGCGCGGCGCGCTTTTCCGAAAAACCGCGTGGGGTTTTGCGTCTTGCACCCCCTGGCGACCTGCACGGGGCAAGCCTGCGCGGTCGAGCACGTGAACGGGGATTGGGCGGCGCGGGTTTTTCCGCAGGGGATCGCGCCGGACCAACCAGTGCGCGGGCTGCACGATTTTCGGCGGATGCGCTATGGCGTGAATGCGGACTGGGACGTGGAGTTGACGTTTGATGGGGATTCCTTTGAAATGGAGGACCAGCGCAATTGGACGGACGCCAGCTTTAAGACCTACAGCACGCCGCAGCGGATTCCGCTGCCCGCTTGGTTGCGCGAAGGCCAACGGGTGCAGCAGGTGGTCATGGTGCGCTTGGTGGCCAAGGGCGGGGTGCTGAAGGAGGAGCTGAAGGAAGCCAAGGAGGGAGCGGCGCGGGTGGAGTTGGCCGGGGAAGCCGTGATGCCGCTGCCGTTGCTCGGACTGGGGTCGCCGTGGCACGGGAAGGCGATGAGCGGGCGCGAGGAGGCGCGGCTGCAGGCCTTGCGGTTGGACCATTTGCGGGTGGACGTGAAGACTTCCGAAGTGGGCTGGCAGGCGGTGCTCCAGCAGGGGGTGGAGGAAGCGCGGCGGATCGGCGCGGCCCTGGAAGTGGCGCTGCACGTGGCGGGTCCGGCGGCGGCGGCGCTGGCGGCCGAAGCCAAAGCCTTGGCGGGCGCGGTGGCGCGCTGGCTGGTGCTCGAGGAAGGGCGGCCGGTGGCTAGC
>CALQKQ020000365.1 GCA_943331195.2 Akkermansia muciniphila
CACGAGATAGGTGGTGTAAGCGCCCACCGCCATCATTTCCCCGTGGGCCATATTGATGACTCCCATTAGCCCAAAAGTGATCGCCAACCCCAGCGCGACCACCAACAGCACCGACCCCGCGCTCAGCCCACGAAACAAGCTGCCATAGGTTTCCACCTGCCGCTGGTAGCGCTCGATCAGCTGCAGCGCCTGACCCGCCGCCGCCTTGGCCGCGTCGGATTCATCCTCGCTAACGGTCATCGCCTTCAACAAATCCACACTGCCCAAACTGCGCAGCTCGCCCAAGGTGCCAATCGCCACCAGGCAAACGCTGTCGTCCTCATCGGTCAATTGAATCAGCGCGACGCCTTCGCGCAGGGCCCGCTGCACGGAAGCGTCGCCTTCTTTTTCCTGCCTCGCTAACAACACGGGCAAATAGTCGGTATTCTGGCTCATCCCCAGTTTATTAATCGCAGCGGCGCGCACTTTAGGATCGGGCGAGGCCACCGCAATGAGGTCGGTGGCGTTTTTGATGGCCTTGCGAATTTTGGAGCTGGTGGCGACCTCCTTGGGGCTGGCGGGCACAAAAACCTCACCGGTGTCCAAGCGGCGCGCCACCTGGCCTTCGAGGGCAAAAAGAATCGCGGGGCCGTCGGCGGTGCTTTCCACCTGCAATTGTCCGGCGCGCCAGAGCGCCAAAATGCCAGCCGCCCAGTCCGAACCGGTTTCCGCCAGGGCCTCGATCCGGCTCGCCTGCTCGTCGTCCTCTTGCAGCACGGCTTCCACAACCTGTTGGCGAAGCGCTGGTTCCACGGTTTCCGCCCGCAGCCCCGCCATCGGCAGGCCCGCCCCCAACAGCACCGGCAGCAGCCACCTCTTAAGCAAAATCAGCGGACTATACATCTTCCTCTGCTCAAGCAGGGCCGATGCCAGGCAGTTCTTTTTTCCGCAGGCCCCGCCAATTTTACCCTGGCGGGGCCCGCCGCCGCGCTCAGTTGCCGGAGTTGGAATAAGTGCGCAGGAAGAGTTTGATGTCGTCCACGGTGGCGGCGAAGCGGCTGAGGCCGGTCTGCTCGTCGTTGAGCAAGCCGTAGGCCGGGATGACGATTTTCCACTGGGTGTTCCAGACGCTGCGGCCGACCAGTCGGGAACTGCCGAACTCCGCAGGCTGGAAGCCATAAAAGAAGGCGGCGTCATCCACGGCGCGGAAGGCCTGGTGCTTGCGCTGGATCCACGGTTGCTCGCTGAGCGTGCCGTCTGCGCTGAAGAACTGGTTGGAGGAAAAAGCGGTCGCCCCCAGGTTATAGGGCAGCGGCAAGGCCTGGTCTTTCACGCTCCAGGACCGCTCCACTCCGGTATCGCCCAACGGCGGCGCTAACATCTTATCAACTCCGACGGGGATCAAGTACAAATAAGGCGTGGCGCTCAGCACATTGGGGTCATTGGTGTTGGCCTGGCCGGCCCCGGGAGTTAGGGTCGCATAGGGGTCCATGCCGACATAGCCTTGGAACATCACCCCCACCGAGTAGATCTTGGTGGCGTAATTCGAAGCCGAGAACAAGTGGTCGCCGCCCGCAGTCGGCAGACCGAAGAAGTTCTTGCCGTGCTGGATGGTCGAACTGAATGGAATCATGATGCCGGGCACCGCTGAGCCGTCGGTTTTGCGCAGATTGCGACACTGGGCGGCGACATCGGGATCGCTCATCAGGTTGCTGACGATATGCTGTTCCAGGGTCTGCTGCCAGGCGGTGTCGTCGCTGGTGATGGCGGGGTTGTCGAGGATGCGGAAGAGCTCTTGGCGCAGCGAAATCAGCGTGCCATTCGCGTCCGGATTATTGATGCCGAGGCGTCCCTTAGCCACGGAGAAGTCCGCGTTCAGCTGGGCCATGGTCCCGGCCAAGCCCGAATCGCCCAGGGTACTCACGGTGGCCTGCGGTTTGCCTCCGGCCAAGTCGCCGAGGGCCCGGGAACTGACGATCTTGGAGATCACTGCCTGGCCCTGGGTGGATCCCAGCAGGCCGGACTCGTAGTCGTAACTCTTCGCCGCGAGGTAGGTGTAGCGGCTGGCCAGGTCAAACAGGGTCCGGTATTGCTCCAACGACTCGTTGCGGAAGGTGCGGAAAGACAAATCGTTGGTGCGGTAGCCCTGCACCAGCGTGGCCGCCCGCTTGCGAAAGATTTCGCGCTCCAGTTGGATCCGGTCGCCCTGGGCCATCAAGGTTCGGACCGTCTCGGTGGCCTGCTGCAACTTAAGCAAAAGCTGAGAAACCTCGACCGCTCGGTCATCCATTCTCAGGAACTCCACCTCGACCTCGTAGGCCGCCTGCTGTTCCTCGGGGATGTAATCGAGCACCTTGAGATCCCTCATCAGCAGGAAGTCCTCCTTCTCTTTGCGCTTGTCGAGCCCGTCATTCAATTTGGAAGCATTCAGGGCGGCTGTCTTGAGCGCCCCTCCCATCGCCGACGCCGCCGAGGAGATCGCCACCCGGACTGACGAGAAAACGTCGTTGGCCACGCCAACCACCTTAGGTGGTGCGTCGGCCACGGTTTCGGCCGTTTTTTCCGTCATCTTGTCAATGTATTCGGCCACTTTTTGAATCCCCGACAAGAGCGCTTTGGTGGCCATGATCGAATTCTTCACCACCAGAGCCCTTTGGAGCCGGTCATCGACGTTCCCGTGGTTTTCGAGAATTTGGATGAGCAGGCGCAGCTTCACGTCAAACGCCGTGGAATCATCCTGTAGCTTGTTGCTGGCGCCCTCCAATTCCTTGTAGGCCATTTGGCAATCGTTGAGCGCCTGCTGGACTCGACCGGTAGTGGCACGCTTTCCCACATCCGCCCCCGCAAACCACTGGTCCGAAAACTGGCCGAAGGGACTGGCCGAAACGGTGATGGCTTTTTCCGTCCATTCGATGTTCGCCGCATCGTTGACATTGTTGATGTCGAAGTTCCCGCCACTAAACAACTGGGTGAATTTGTTGAAAACCTTGTCGATACCGTCGCCGTAGTTGAAGTTCTGGGCGACCGCCACGATGTTTTGGAAATCCGGCACATTGACGGGAACCCGGCCATTCACGGTGATGGAGTCGAACGAATCCACCCAACCGGTCGGGCGATCGATCACAAACCAGCTGGCGAGGTCTGGACCGCTGTAACCTTGGACATAGGTCTTGCCGGGGCCGACATCCCCGGGATACGGGCCGCCATAGAGGTCGATCAGCTGGTAGTTGAAAGCGCGTTCCTGATCTTGGATTTTGGTATTCGCATCGCTGACCTGGTTTTCCTGGTTGCGGAGCAACCGGGTCATTTTCGCCGCTTGGTCGAACGCCCCCTTGGCATTGAGCACGGCGGCTAGCGAGCGCTCGTAAACCTGCTCGTAGTGCGACTTGCCGGCGCGCAACTGGGCGGGATCGATGTCAAAGGCGATGGCTCCGGAGCTCAGTCCGAGCGGGTTGAGATGGGAGTTGGCGTTGTCGATCGTGGTCTGGAAGGAGCCTCCGCTGACGGCGAGCAGTTGCAATTCCGGCACCGTGGTGCGGTCGATTTTCTGGATCCCAGTGTGGGCGGCATCGACATCGGGCAGCATGGCGTTGCCCACGGCCCAATGGTAATAGGCCCCCTGCCCGGCCCGCGAGGCCCATTCGTCGAGACCCCAAGAGCGGGTGTTGCCGGTTTCGCTATTGTATTTTCCATCGCGGAAGGACTGCCAGCCTTCGGCGGGGTCGTCGCGGTATTGTTGGCGGAAGCTGAGAGTGACGATTTGCTCGGCGGTGCGGGCGACGTTGGAGGCGGCTTCGGCGAACTTGCGCTCGTCCTGGTAGTCCACGGCCACGGTGTTGCCGAGGATGTTGAGGGTCTCAGTGCGCGGCATCCAGGTAAACTTCGCGTTGGTGAGGAGTTGGTAGTAGCCTTTGAGGGCGGTCAGGTAGTGGCCGTAGGCGTCGCCGTGGCCCTGGGGGAACATGCGCTGGGCATCGGCGGCGTTGATCGAACCGTCCTCGGTGCTGCTACCCACTTTCTCCTTGATGTTGTAATTGGTAGCATAGAGCGCCTCGCCAGCATCGATGCCGCGGGTGTAATTCCAGAAGAGGCGATTGTAGAAGGGCGACTGGGTGGTCTGCGGGTTGAGGGTGTCATCGCGGCCCCGCAGCAGGGCCAATTCCTCGTCGAGCACGCTCCCTACCTGACCCTCAAAGGAAAAGCGCGAGGTGTTGATTTCGGTGCTGTTGCTGGAGTCATC
>CALQKQ020000366.1 GCA_943331195.2 Akkermansia muciniphila
CAGACCGGGACGGTCTGGCTACCTTGGGATGTAGCCAGAGCGTCCCGCTCTGGGTCCGGCAATGGAACAGACCGGGACGGTCTGGCTACCTTGGGATGTAGCCAGAGCGTCCCGCTCTGGGTCCGGCAATGGAACAGACCGGGACGGTCTGGCTACCTTGGGTGGCCGAAGGTTTCGCTGAATGGCTGGGCGAGTTAGGGAGCGGGCAGGCACTTGAGGGCGGTGCGGCGGAAAACGCCCTACCATGCTTCGCTGAGGATGCGCCGCGCCGAGGCGAGCGAGTTCGGTGTAAATTCAGGGCGCCTCGAAATCGTCGCAGAGCAAGTTTTGCGGGAGGTCGTCAGGGGTGATGTGGAGGCGCATCTTTCGAGGCAAGTCGCTGATGATCAATTATCTACGATGCCATTAGATTCGCTAAAGCATTCGTGGGTTTTTTGCGGTCGCATCTATACCATGATTTCCTGCAACAGGCGCGCGGGTTCCACGCCGGTCAGCTTGTCGTCGAGGCCTTGGTTTTTAAAGGTGAAGCGCTGGTGGTCGATTCCGAGCAAATGCAGCATGGTGGCGTGCAAGTCGCGGACGTGGATGACATTTTCGGCGACGTTGTAGCCGAAGTCGTCGGTGGCTCCGATGCTGATCCCGCCGCGGATTCCGCCTCCTGCCATCCAAATGGAGTAGCAGCGGGGATGGTGGTCCCGGCCGTTCAAGTCGTCGCCCTGGGAGAAGGCGGTGCGGCCGAATTCGCCGCCCCAGACCACCAAGGTGTCGTCCAACATGCCGCGCATTTTCAAATCCTTGATCAGCGCGGCGGAAGCTTGGTCGCTCGCCTGACATTGCCGCACCATGCCATCCTTCAAGCCGCCGTGGTGGTCCCAGCCGGCGTGGAAGATCTGGACGAAGCGGACATCGCGTTCCGCCAGCTTGCGCGCCATGAGACATTGATAGGCGAATGAGCCAGGGCGAGCCACGTCGGGGCCATACATGTCGAGGACTTGCTGCGGTTCTGACTTTAGATTCATCAAATCCGGCACGGAAGTCTGCATGCGATAGGCTAGTTCGAAGGAGTCGATGCGGGCTTCGATTTCAGGATCGCCGCGTTGATCGTGCTGGAGGGTATTGAGCTGGTTGACGGCGCGGATGATGCGCCCGCGGTTGGCGTGGTCGATGCCTGAGGGATTGGATAGAAAGAGCACGGGGTCGCCGGCTGATTGGAACTGGACTCCTTGATAGCGGCTGGGCAGAAATCCGTTGTGGTAATAGCGGCTCAGGATGGGCTGGTCGGCATTGCCGCTGATCATGACGACATAGGCGGGCAGGTTTTGGCTAGGATTGCCCAGGCCGTAGTGCATCCACGAGCCGAAGGCGGGCCGACCGGAAACGGCTCGTCCGGTTTGCATGAAGGTGACGGCGGGGTCGTGATTGATGGGTTCGGTTTGCAGGGACTTGATGAAGCACAAATCGTCGACGACTCCTGCGGTGTGAGGCATTTGTTCGGTCACCCAAGCTCCGCTGGCGCCGTGTTGGGCGAAGGCGAAGGGGGAAGCGCAGGCGCGGCGGCCCTTGTCGCGGGTCATCAGGGAGACGCGCTGGGTTCCTAGCACACTGGGGGGCATGGCTTGGCCGTGTTGGTCCCGCAGCTTGGGCTTGTAGTCGAAGAGGTCGAGATGGCTGGGGCCGCCGGCTTGGAACAGGTAAATCACCCGCTTGGCTTTGGGGGCGAAGTGGGTTCCGCCCAAGGCCCCTGCGGGCGGGATAGCGGCGGCTTCCAAGGAGGCGACGCCGAGCAAATCTGACAAGGCCATCAGCCCGAAGCCGGATGCGGTTTGCGACAAAAAGCGTCGGCGCTGCGCCCAAAAGGGGATCGAGGTCATGGGTTTGAGGATAAGTTAGGAGAGCGCCGAGGAAGGGTGGGCAGGGGAATTAGGTTTCTTGGCGGAGGATTTCGAGGGGGGGGTGGTCGTTGATGCTGCGGTTGGCGAGCCAGCCGGTGAGGAGGGTGAGGGCGGTGACGGCGGCGGCGGCGGTGAGGAGGGTGAGGGGTTGGAGGACAGGGGTGGTTTGGAAGACCCAGTGGGCGAGGGCGGCGTTGGCGGCGACGGCGAGGGCGCAGCCGACGGCGGCGCCTAACACGCCGAGGATGGCGTATTCAACTAACTGGATTTGAACGAGTTGGCGGCGGCTGGCGCCGAGGGTGCGGAGGAGGACGGTTTCGCGGAGGCGTTGGTAGCGGCCGCCGAGGATGGCGCCGGCGAGGACGATGGTGCCGGTGAAGACGGTGAAGAGGGCCATGATTTGGACGACGAGTTGGACGCGGGAGAAGATTTCGTCGAGGGTTTCGAGGACGAGGCCGAGGTCGATGGCGGAGACGTTGGGGAGGGCGGAGACGACGGCTTGTTGGATGCGGGCGGAGTCGGCGGGCTGGGAGGCGCGGGTGGCGGCGACGAAGAAATTGGGCGCGGCTTCGAGGACGCCTTCGGGGAAGAGGACGAAGAAATTGGGTTCCATGCGGCGCCATTCGACTTCGCGGAGGCTGGTGATTTGGGCGTTGAGGGGGACGCCTTGGACATCGAAGGTGAGGAAGTCGCCGAGGGCGAGTTTCATGTCCTTGGCGAGGTTTTGTTCGAGGGAGACGGGGACGGGATCGGTGCCTGGGGCGACGGTGGGGGTGAAGGAGCCGGCGACGATTTTTTCGGTGGGGGTGAGGTGGTTGCGGAAGGTGCTGCGGTATTCGCGGCGGAGGGTCCAGGAGGGGAGGTTGAGGGATTTGTCTTTGGCGACGTCGTCGATGGAGCGGTTTTGGTAGCGGCTGAGCTTCATGGTGACGATGGGGGCCTTGACGAGGAGGGGGGCCTTTTCCGCTTGGAGGGTGGATTCGAGGGTGGCGATTTGGTCGTTTTGGATGTCGAAGAAGAGGAGGTTGGGGCGGTTGTTGTCGCTGGTGGTGCCGATTTGGGCGAGGAGGGTGGCGCGGGTGAGGGCCATGGTGACGATGAGGAAGGTGCCGAGACCGAGGGAGAGGAGGAGGAGGACGGTGCGGTTTTGGGGGCGGTAGAGGTTGGCGACGCCTTGGCGCCAGACGTAGGGGGCGCGGGAGGGGAAGAAGCGGCGGGCGGCCCAGGCGGTGAGCTTGGCGAGGGCGCTGAGGATGGCGAAGGCGAGGAGGAGGGCGGCGACGAAGCCGAGGCCGACTTGCCAGCGGGGGGTTTGCTGGATGGCGAAGCCGGTGACGGCGGCGACGATGGCGAGCCAGACGAGCCAGCGGAGGGGGTCTTGGCCGGTGGGTTCGCCGAGGCCGGAGCGGAGGGCGGCGAGGGGGGTGACGCGGCGGACGGCGAGGAGGGGGAGGAGGGTGAAGAGGACGCAGATGACGACGCCGGCGAGGAAGCCTTGGGCGACTTGGGTCCAGGAGACGGTGAAGGCGACCTCGAAGGGGAGCCAGCGCTGGGCGAGCCAAGGGAGGGCTTGTTGGAGGGCGACGCCGAGGGCGGTGCCGAGGGCGGCACCGGCGATGCCGATGCCTAGGCCTTGGATGAGGTAGACGGCGAAGCCTTGTTTTCCGGAAGCGCCGAGGCAGCGGAGGACGGCGACGGTGGGGAGTTTTTGGCGAATGTAAACCTGCATGGCGCTGGCGACGCCGATGGCACCGAGGAAGAGGGCGATGAAGCCGACGAGGCTGAGGAAGGCGTCGACGCTTTCGACGGCTTTGCCGAGGCCGCGCTTGCGGGCGACGACGGAGTCGAAGCTGAGGTTGAGGTCGCGGAAGCGGTTTTTGAGTTGGGGGATGAGGCGTTCGACGTCGAAGGTGTCGGGGAATTGGAAGAAGTTGCGGTAGCGCACCAGGCTGCCGACGCCGAGGAGGCCGGTGGAAGCGAGTTGGGGCAAGGGGAGGAGGGCGCGCGGGGACATCGTGGTGAGGCCGGTGGCGTCGCCGGGGATGTTGCGCAGGGCGCCGGCGATGGTGAAGGTGGCGCTGCCGAGTTTGATGGGGTCGCCGGGCTGGAGGGCGAATTGGCTCATGAGGGTTTCCTCTAAAACCATGATGGGTTCGCCGGCGGCGAGGCGGGCGGCGGCCTCGGGTGGGTTGGTGAGGAGCTTGCCGTAGAAGGGGTAGGCGGCTTCGAGGGCGCGGAGGGTGACGAGGCGGGTTTGGTGGTCGGCGGAGGGGAAGACGACCATGGAGGGGAAGC
>CALQKQ020000367.1 GCA_943331195.2 Akkermansia muciniphila
AGGCGTTTGGATTTGCCAACTGGGCGAGCGGTCAGCCAGATAATCTCAACGATCAGGACTTCGCCGCCGTGGCCGGGGACCTGGGAGGGAGCTTGGGGAAATGGTATGACTACCGGTCCACGGTCACGCTGGACGGCTATGTGTTGGAGCAGGGCTATGCGACCTCGCCGCTCAATCCCGACAGCGACGGCGATGGGCTCAATGATGGGCAAGAGCGCGCCGCAGCAACCCATCCGGGGGTGGCGGACTCGGATGGAGACGGACTGAGCGATGCCCTGGAAGTACTGCAAAGCCTGACGAATCCGCTGCTAGCGGACAGCGACGGCGATGGGATCGGTGATCTGTTGGAAGACTCGGATGGGGATGGCCTGAGCAATGAGGAGGAGCGCGGTCTGGGCACGCAGTTGGGCCAAAGCGACAGCGACGGGGACGGGATCTCGGATCGGGCGGAACTGGGGCGCGGGCGCTTTGAGTTTGTTAGTGCGACCCTGACGTGGCCCGCAGCCAGCGCGGCAGCTACGGCGCGGGGCGGGTATTTGGCGACGTTTCGGGATGCGGCGGAGTTGGCCGAGGCCATGGCGCAGGTCGGCCCGAGTCTTCCGGGGGACCTGAATGGGTTTTGGATCGGGGCCACCGACCGGGCGGTGGAGGGCAGTTGGTGCTGGGTGACCGGGGAACCCAACGATTTGAATAACTCCGACTACGCGGCGGTGGCCGGCGACGCCAGCGGCGAGGAGGGCAAGTGGTACGACTTCCGCGACGTGACCACCCGGAGCGCCTACTTATTAGAAAAGGGTTTTGTCACCAATCCCCTGGTGGCTGACACCGACGGAGATGACCTGCCGGACGGGGCAGAGCTGGCGCGCGGGACGGCACCGGTGGCGGCGGATAGCGACGGCGATGGTTATTTTGACGGCGCGGAGGTCGCGTTGGGGGGAGATCCGCTGGATGCGGCGCAGGGCCCGGTCTGGCGGGCGGAATGCCGCGCCAGCGCCACCAAGGCCGGGACAGTGGAAATCCGTTTCCCTAGCGCGGTCGGGCGGACGTATGCGGTGGAGGTGTCGCGCGACCTGAGGAATTGGCAGGTGCTGCAAAGCGGCCTGGCAGGCAACGGGCGGGTGCTGACGCAGGAGGTCGTGATCGAGGGTAATGCATTGCGCTATTTCCGGGTGCGGTGAGGGGGAGCGGAGGTGGCGGTGGCCTTTTATCGGGGGAAATGCGCATTTTTCCAGGTAATTTGCGCTTGCCTGATCGCCGCCCCGAGGTCGGGCGGACGCCGATTTCACCCTGGCGATCAACGCGTTAGAAACCCAAAAACGAAGGGTTCGCTCCCCGAGCCTCAGTCCTGGCCCTGGATCGCTGCGAGGTCGCGCACGTTCTTTTGCACTGTCACCGCGCCAAAGAGCGCCAACATATAAGACATCGCATAAAATCCTTTTTCGCTATTCGCCAGGGAGCTGTTCCAAAGCCCCACACTCAACAGCAAAATACACAGCAAAATCGAGACCCAGCACATCCCATAATACAACGACGTCACTGTCAGCCCTTCGGCCCGATCGCGCACTGACTTCTGCAGCGAAACCGAGGCAAACAAACCATACATCAAAACCGTAAAATAATACCCTTTTTCGTTGAGGGCCATCTCCGCATTCCGCAGCCCAATCATATAGGTGACCGCCCCCGCAACCAAGGCGAGCCAGGAAGCTCCAATAAAGGCGGTGGTGGGCTTGTTATTTACCATAATATTTTAATTTTAGCTCAATCAAGGTCTCCTGTCAACGACCTTGCCAGAAAGGCACCGGCGCGGCCAGATCGCCTCCTCCACCGCTTGCTAGGCCCTTTGCCCTACCCAAGCCCCAAGGGGGCGCGCTCCCCGCCTGGTAACGCCGAGCCCCAGATCGGCACGCCCCCTCACCGCACCCGGAAATAACGCACCGACTGGCCTTCGATCACAACCTCCCGGGTCAGCAGCCGACCGTTGCCCACCAGCCCGCTTTGCAGCACCTGCCAACTGCTCAGGTCAGGAGACACCTCCACCGCATACCTCCGCCCAACCGCACTGGGAAAACGGATTTCCACCGTCCTGGCCTTGGTGGCGCTGGCGCGGCATTCCGCCCGCCAGACCGGTCCCTGCGCCGCATCCAGGGGATGGCCCCCCAATGCGGCTTCCGCACCATCAAAAAACCCATCGCCATCCGTATCCGCCTTCGCTGGATCCGTGCTGAGAGTCACGCTTTCATCGTAGTTGCTCAGTCCATCGCTGTCCGGGTCCTTCGTGTCCGGTCCAAAGGTTGCGCCTACCGCCTTGTCCGAGTCCATGGTCACCGCGAGCGGGTTGACGGAGCCTGCGGCGGCCCCGGTCCAGCCGCTGAACACATAGCCGGCATGGCCCCGCGCCGCCAGCGTGGCCGCGGTACCCGCGACAAATTCCCCGGCCCCGCTGACGTTCCCATGTTGACTGGCCGATGGCGTAAATGTTAGAATCCACCCACGCGTGCGGACGGTGACGTCCCCCGTGATGGCGAAACCGCTGACCGAGGGAACTGAACTGCAGAGCACGCGGAAGCCCTGAAGATTGTGCCGGAAGCCCGGGTAATAGTAGCGCCGGTCTGCGGCCCGGCAGTAGTGGGCGACGTCGCTCCAGCTGCCGCCCCGGCTCACCCGGTTCGCGCCCGAAGTCGCCCCCCTGGGATCGGCCTGCGCCCCCGGGGCATAAGTCCCATGCCAATCCCAGCACCACTCCCACACATTCCCCGCCATATCCTGAAGTCCGTAGGCATTCGCCGGAAAGCTCCCCACTGGCGACGGGCCGCCCCCATAGCTCGGGTGGGTTCCCCGCGTCGGGCTGAGGTCATAGGCGTAAGAACCGCTGCTATAGTAGTTTGCCTGGCTGTGGCTGATGGTGTCCCCCCAGGGAAACCGTTTCCCGCTTAGTGCCCCGCGGGCGGCCTTTTCCCACTCCGCCTCCGTCGGCAACCGATACCCCTTGGCCGTCCAGTTCACCGTCGGCGCAGTGGTCCCGGTTCGCATTGGGCTGCCGCCCACCGCGTAGCACGGTGCCAAGCCCTCCTTTTCACTCCGCGCGTTGCACCACTTGATCGCGTCCCACCAACTCACCGTATGCATCGGGTGATTCGCCGCCGCGCCAGTGCCCGCGCTGAGATCCGTGTAGCCGTGCCCCACCGCCCAGGCCCTCACCTCGTCCCATTCCCCCTTCGTCACCTCCGTCTTCCCCAAGTAAAAGGCGCTCACGGTCACCTCACGGACAGGGGCATCCCCTATGCCGTCCAGGCTGTCCCCCATCGAAAAGCTTCCAGCGGGGATCGACGCAAAGCCTGGAGGCGCGAGCAAGTCATCCGCCACCACCTTAAAGCGCACCTGCGGGCTGTATTGTCCATTCCAGTCCGCCCCCGCATCCCAAGTCAGCGCCTTCCCCGTCCCGGTGCTGACTCCCGGCCCCACCGCCCCCGTCACCGAAACTGCGGGCACCGCAAAGGTGGCCCCACCATCCCCAGAAATCTGCAAGCTCACCGCCACCGTCGCCGTGTCCGCCGCGACGTCATAGGTGATATTTACGAGCTTCGTCCCCTCCTGCTGCACTGCCTTCAGCTTGCTCACCACCGGATCCGCCGCCCGCCCCGGCAGCGCCCCCGAGATCAAAACGGTGGCGCACAGCGCCGCCGCGCGGCCCGAGGAAGCACCAGGGAAAAGCAAGGACATGAGATGCTGAAAGTGAAGAAGGGTGAATCGAAAAATAAAAAACCACCCAGGCACCACGCCATTGTGCCATGGCACCCATCCCCGCGCCACAGCTGCTTGTAGGGGCTCAACTGTTCCGGCGAATGCCCGACCGCCCACCCATCCCGTCCAAGCTGATGCGCCGCATGAGAGGGGACACCAGATCCGAGTGGACCCTACTGGAACAAGCAAGATGGCGACAAATGGCCCCGCGCAGAAACGTTACTAGCCTCCCAGTGGCGTAACTCCTTGATTCTAAGAAGTGCACCCGTCAGGACTCGAACCTGAAACCTTCTGATCCGTAGTTCTTTCCTTGCGGGTTTCGTTCTGTCCTGTAGTGTTATCTCATGAGCGAAGCAAACCAAGGAAATATAAGGCTTCCAGCGCGTCCTGATGGTAACGCGGCTGAACCCGAGGAAGCGCAG
>CALQKQ020000368.1 GCA_943331195.2 Akkermansia muciniphila
ATGAGGGGGGCGATGTGGTGGGCAGGGAGGCCGCAGTCGGCGATGAGGCGGTAGCCTTCGCCGATGAGGAGGTCACCGGCGTTGAGGGCGGCGGGGAGGCCGTGGGAGGCGTGGAGGGTGGGGAGGCCGTAGCGGAGGGCGTCGCCGTCTTCGATGTCGTCGTGGATGAGGGAGGCCTTGTGGAAGCATTCCACGGCGAGGGCGAGTTTTTGGATGGAGGGGGAGAAGGGGGCGGTGGGGTCGCTGCGGAGGGCTTGGCTGACGGCGGTAGTCAGGTAGGGGCGCCAGCGGTGGCCGGGGCCGACGAGGGCGTGGCGGGCGAGGAGTTCGGCGTCGCCTTGGGGGGCGCCGGCGAGGGCGTCGAGGGATTCTGGGGAAAACCAGGTGCGGACTTCCTCGTGGAGGGCGTTGAGGTTGAGACGGCGGGTTTTGTCTTCGCTGGTAAGGTGGAGGTAGTCCCAGACCCAGTCGATGTCGACGGTGGTGTCGATGCAGTCGTCTTGAAGGAGGGGGACGGCGATGGCGGGAATGGCGGCGGCTTCGACGTAGGGGAAAGTGCGCTCCAGGACGGGGAGGCAGGAGATGCCGACGATGGCCTCGATTTTGCCGGTTTGGATGAGGGACATCACGATGGCGGAGCCTTCGGCGACGAGGACGGCGTAGCCGAGGCGTTCGGCTTCATTTTGGAAATCCTGAATGGAGCAGAGGCCGCATTGTTTACAGAGGAGGCCGAATTCGTCGAAGGGGGCGGGGCATTTGCTTTCGACGCGCAGGCACTTGGGCATGAGGAGGAGACGGCGCTCGTAGGGGATGGCGGCGAGGGATTCGCGCCAGATTTCGTTGCTGAGGAGGACGCCGGTGTAGTCGAGGTGGATGGGGTCGAGGTTGGTTTCGGAGACGATGCGTTGGGCGAGGAGGCGGAGTTCGTCGGCGGGGATGGGGGGGACGGGTTTTTCGCGTTCGACGAATTCGCGGATGTAATGGAGGAGGGCGTCGCGTTCCGGCTTGGTTTGGGGGATATTTTTTTTGGGTTGGCGGAAGCGGCGGGTGGTGGGGGGGAGCGCCGGGGGCAGGACGACGGCGGGGAGGGAAGCGGACATGGGAAAAGGAGGAGAGCTGGGGATGAAACGCTGGGGGACGCTAAGGTAGCCAGACAAAATGCCAAGCTGCTTTGCGGGGGGGCGGGATGGGCCCTGGTTGAGACGCATCCGGAAGGGCGGCCCTGTCAAAAGAGCGTGGGAGGGGCGGGCCGGGGAGCGCCGACCGGAGCGGGGGCCTCAAGCGCGGCGCCGGGAGCAGGATCCTTTGAGGCGCCATTCATCGCAGCTGGCTTCGATGCGCACGGAGCTGGTTTCGGGGCGGAAGCCGAGGCGGCGGGTGATGCAGTCTTCCAGTAAGCTCATGTGGATGTCTTCGAATTCGACGACTTTTTGGCAATCGAGACAGATGAGGTGATTGTGGTGGGGATGGTCGACGAAATTGGGATCGTAGTAGGTCTGGTCGCGGCCGAGGTCGATTTCTTTGAGGAGGCCGCTTTCGACGAGCAGGCTGAGGGTGCGGTAGAGGGTAGCGCGGGAGGAGGTGGGGTCGATGCGGCGGGCGCGTTCCCAGAGTTCGTCGGCGGTGAAGTGGTCGGTGGTGTTGAAGGCGGCTTGGATGATGACGTCGCGCTGGCGGGTGCGCCGGAGGCCCTTGGCGGCGATGAAATCGTCGACCCGGGATTGGAGGGCGGGGCTGAGGGGCGCGGTCATGGGCCGGAAGAAGAGCGGCGGAGCCAGCCGGGGAGGGGGCTGGGAAGAAGGGAAAAGCGCTGCCAGAGAACTACGGCAGAGCCAGACAGACTACCGTTGCTTCCGTCAGGACCTGGCGGGGTTCGCCCACCGGCACTCCATAGCCCCTGACAGCGCTGAGAGATTGACACTGGCGGCGGCGGGAGCAAGCCGGAAAATGGGAGGGGGGCCTTTTTCATGTGATTTTCAGAAAAAGCCCCAAATTATGGCTTTTCGAATGAAAAATCTTGCCACGGCGGCGGAAATTCGTGTTGTGTTCGATTCCGAACCTCTTTAAACGGGAGGGACCAAATTTTTTCTAAATTCAGAACCGGACTAAAAAGATTATGTGGAAGCCCTTATCGATTGTTTCAGGCGTGGCCTTGCTTGCTGGCGGTGGCATTACCTATAGCATGGTGCGCCCGGTGGTGACGGCGGAGCGCCAGCAGGTAGCGAATGCCAAAGTCAACCAGGCGAGCGCGGAGAAGCTGAAGGTGGATGCGGAAGCGGCCTCGAAGACGGCGGACAAGGAGTTGGAAACGATGAAGGATTCGCTGAGCAAGGCGGAGCGGGCCAAGGCGGAAGCGGCGGCGAAGAAGGAAGAAGTGGCCAAGTTGCTGGAAGAGGCGAGCACGGCGAAGACGACGGCTTCGAAGGAGTTGAGCGACTTGGAGCAGAAGATGAAGGACCTCGGAGGCTTGGACGCCATGGTGGCGGAGTTGAAAGCGCAGGAGGCCAAGCGGGTGGAGTATGAGAAACAAATTTCTGAAGCGAAGAGCGCGATGGAGTCAGCGCTGGCGCGCAAGGCCTCGATGGACAAGCAGATTGCCGAAGTGAAGCGGATTGATTTGTGGCAGCAGACCGGGACGATGGCCCCGACCTTCCGCAGCCGGATCACGGCGGTGAATCCCGACTGGGGCTTTGTAACGATTGGGGCGGGGAACGCTTCGTCGGTGACGCGGCAGGCCAAGTTGGACGTGGTGCGCGGCAATGCGGTGGTGGGCAAAGTGATTGTGACCCATGTTTCTCCGGGATCCTCGGCGGCGGAAATCGTGCCCGGCTCGGTGGCTCCAGGCGATTCGATTTTGCCAGGCGACCAAGTGAAGACCGGGGCGGCGTCCCTGCCCACGAACACTCGCAGTGCCCCGGCGGCGGCGGCTCCCAAGGTGGAAGCGGCAGCTCCGGCGGCCCCAGCGGCGGCCGCTCCTGCGGCGGCGGAAGTTCCGGCGGATCCCTTCGCCCCGGCGGCGGCCGAAGCTCCCGCAGCCGCGCCTAAAACGACAGCTCCAGCGGCGGAAGCCCCTGCGGCGGATGCTCCCGCAGCAGCGGCCGAGGAAGCCCCGATGGCCAAGTAAGCGCCCCGAAATCCCTCATCTTTCCCCCATTTTTTTATGAAGCCACTTCTTATTCTCGGTCTACTCGGTTCCATTGGAGGCGCCGCTTTGTCCGTCATGATCCGGACGAGTCTGAAAGACCTGCGCCAGGAAAAGGACACGTTGAACCGCGCGACTTTGGCGATTCACGACCAAGCGCGCGAGCAGATCGCGGCGATCACGACGACGAACGACACCTTTGTCGAAACCAACAAGAACGCCAAAAACGAGGACCTCCAGACGAAGTCCCTGGTCAGCGAGACCAAGGGCAAGGAAGACACCTTGCAGGCGACCCGCAAGGAGATCGCCGACATCGGTGCCAAGCGGCAGGCCATGCAGGAAGAGATCACGCGCATTTTGGGCAGCTCGGGGACACCCGAGGAAATCCTGGCGAAGAACGAAGCCTTGAAGAAAGAGAACGACGCCAAGGTGGAAGAGTTGGAGAAAGTTTCCAAGGAATCGGAAGCGGTGCTGAAGGCGGCAGCTGAAAGCGAAACCCTGATCACCCGTTTGAAGCAACAGCAGGCCACCCGGGCCAAGGCGATCGCGCTGTCCAGCCGGACGGGCACGATTTCGGCGGTCAATCCCGACTTTGGCTTTGTCATTGTGAATTTGGGCCAGAACCAAGGGGTGACCAGCGAGTCCCGCCTCTTGGTGAAGCGCGGCAATCAGTTGATTGGCAAGGTGAACGTGGTGCAAATCGAAGGCAATACCACGGTGGCTGACATCGTGACCAAGAGCCTCACCGCTGGCTTTTCGATCGAGCCCGGCGACGAGGTGGTGTTTGAAAACAGCCCGACCTAAGCGGAGAGGTGGTTTTTGACTTTTCTCGCTGCATGAAACGCTTTCCTGGCTTCATTCTGGTAGCACTGGCGTTTTGTGCCCTTGGCGCTTGCGAGACCTCGGATGGCGGGCGGAAAAAAAAGCGGACCCGGCCGCCCCTTCCCGGGGAAGAGGCAAGTTCCTTGTCTTGGAGCCGCCCGACCAAATCCAG
>CALQKQ020000369.1 GCA_943331195.2 Akkermansia muciniphila
GCCCACCCCCAGCCCCGCCCCAGCCAGCGCCCACCCCCTCCCCTCCGACACCCTCGAGGAAGCTCCCCCCCTCCCCTCCTTCGACGTAGCCATCGCCGAGGAACCCTCCGCCGCCCAAGACCGCATTTCCCAGTGGCAGCGCAAACTCCTCGACCTAACTACCCGCAATCGCCTCCTCCACCTGCCCGAGAGCCGCAAGCAAATCCCCCTCGCCTGCCCCGACCCCGCCGCCCTCGAGGATCTCCTCTCCGCCGGAAAAATCATCCGCATCTCCCCCTTTCCCGACCTCCAAACCGGCGGCCGCGATGCCGCCCTCTACCAACAACAGCACCTCCAAGAACTTAACCAACAATACGCTAGGGAAGCCCTCCACTCTAACGAGGTCCTGTCCTCGCTCCCCGCCAAAAAACTCGAAGCCGAACTGATCGACCTCTACCGCACCGCCCGCACCGACATGAACGAGGGCGGCGCCAATACCCTCTTCCTCGCCCTCGGCTTCCTCCACTGGAAAAAATCCCCCACCGATGCCCGCAGCTACCGCGCCCCCCTGATCCTCCTCCCCGTCAAGCTCCTGCGCAAAAACGCCCTCGCCGGCGTCACCATGGCCCTCCACGAAGACGAACCCCGCTTCAACCTCACCCTGCTCGAACTTCTCCGCCAAGACTTCGATCTCGCTATCCCCGGCCTCGACGGCGAGCTGCCCCAAGATAATAGCGGCATCGACGTCGTCGGCATCTGGAACCGGGTGCGCCACGCCGTCAAAGAAATCCCCGCCTTCGAAGTCTCCACCGACTCCGCCGTCGGAACCTTCTCCTTCGCCAAGTACCTCATGTGGAAGGACCTCACCGACCGCAAGGAGCAGCTGTCCGCCCACCCCGTCGTCCAACAACTCCTCGAGCGCGGCCTCGAACCCAGCGGCGCCGATGCCCCCCACCTCACCGAATCCCAGCTCGACGCCCTCATCGCGCCCTCCGACCTCTTCACCCCCCTGCCCGCGGATTCTTCCCAGATCGCCGCCGTCGTCGCCTCCGCCAAAACCGGCAGCTTCGTCCTCGACGGCCCCCCCGGCACCGGCAAGTCGCAGACCATCGCTAACATCATCGCGCACAACCTGGCCCTCGGCCGCCGCGTGCTCTTCGTGGCCGAAAAAATGGCCGCCTTGGAAGTCGTCCACCGCCGCCTCGCCGAAAAAGGACTCGCCGATTTCTGCCTCGAGGTCCATTCCAATAAAACATCCAAAACCGCCATCCTCGAGCAACTCGACCGCGCCTGGAGCGCCCGCGACGACCTCGACCCCCAAGAGTGGATCAGCCAAACCGACCGCCTGCGCCACCTCCGCGACCTCCTCAACACCGTCTGCCAGCGCCTCCACTTCCGCCACCCCAACGGCTGGACCATCCACCAAGCCATCGGCCACGTCATCCGCGACCACACCTCCGCCACGCCCAAACTATCTTGGGCCAGCGGAACCCCCCACTCCGCCGCGGACTTCGCCGCCATGCGCGAAACGGCGCGCCGCCTTGATCTCAATTTCAGCGATTTCTCCGACGCCCCACCCCATTTCTCCGTCATCGCCCACCGCGAGTGGTCCCACGGTTGGCAGGAAACCGTGCTCCGCACCGCCAAAGCCCTCCCCCCCGCCATCTCCGCGCTCCGCTCCGCCAGCGAGGCCCTCCAAGCCCACTGCCAATGCCGCGTCCCCACCGATGCCCCCGCCGCCCTGGCTCGCCTCGCCCAATTCGCTAGAGCCCTGCTGGCTTCTTATCAAAAAAATCTCAGCTTCGCCTTCGCCCCCGACTTCCCCGAAAAAGTCGCCGCCGCCCGCCAACTCGTCGACGCCTTAGCCGACTATCAAACGAACGAATCCACCCTATCGGTACCCTATCAACCCGAAGCCGCTCGCGCCATCGACGTCGATCTCCTCGAAACCCAGTGGGCCGCCGCGCAGCAAAAATACTGGATCTTCGCCAGCATGGCCCAAAAGAAATGCGCCCGGTCCCTCCCCCTGCCGCCCGGCCGCCCCGCGCTCCCCGATGTCGCCCAAGACCTGCCCCGCCTGCGCCGCATGAAGCACGCCCTCGGCATCCTCGACCAACTCCAACCCCTCGTCGCCGACATTCCCGGCTGCGCCGCCCTCCACAGCCAGCCCGACCTCATCGCGGAAACCCTCGAAACGGCCCAAAACCTCCTCCACCTCCTCCCCACTTTTAGCTCCAGCCCCGACGCCCTCCTCGCCCTCAAAACCGCCACCCGCCGCCTCGCCGTCGACGCCAATGCCCTGCTCGCCCCCGACGGCGCCATCGCCCTGGCCCTAGGCCACCTGGAAGCCGCCCTCGCCGACTTCAGGGAGCACGGCGCCCGCTTCGCCCAACTCTGCGCCATCCCCGACTCCGACTCCCTCTCCCTCGACCACATCCAAGCGGCCGCCCAAGCCGTCGCCGCCAGCGAACCCCGCCTCCGCTCCTGGTGCACCTGGCAAAAAGTCCGCCAAACCGCCGCCCAACAAAACCTCACACCCTTGTTAGAAGCCCTCGAACAAGGCCGCCTGACTCCCGGAAGCGTGGAGCCCACTTTCCTAACGGCCTATGCCAAGTGGTTCGCCGCCGAGATGATCGACCGCGAACCCGTCCTCCGCGATTTGGTCGCCGCGGAACACATGGACCGCATCGCCGACTTCCGCGCCGTCGACGAAAAAGTGGCCGAACTTTCCGCACAGTACATCCGCACCAAGCTCTGCGAGCGCCTCCCCGCCAAGTCCGATGTCAGCAGGAAAGATGGCTACGGCATCCTCAAACACGAATTGCAAAAAAAACGCAGCCACAAACCGCTCCGCCAACTCGCCAGCGAAATGGGCCCAGCCTTCAGCCACCTCGCCCCCTGCATGCTGATGAGCCCCCTCTCCATCGCCCAATACCTGCCCGCCGACCAACCCCTGTTCGACCTCGTCATTTTCGACGAAGCCTCCCAAATCACCCCCTGGGACGCCGTCGGCTCCATCGCCCGCGGCAAACAAGTCGTCATCGCCGGCGATCCCCGCCAAATGCCCCCCACCCACTTCTTCCAGCGAGGCCCCGGCGACGGCGACTCCGACGGCGAACTCGCCGACGATCTCGAAAGCATCCTCGACGAATGCCTCGCCGTCGGCGTGCCCCGCCGCTCCTTAAACTGGCACTACCGCAGCCGCCACGAAAGCCTCATCGCCTTCTCTAATTACACCTACTACGGCAACCATCTCATCACTTTCCCCGCCGCCGTCACCCGCGAGAGCGCCGTCATCTGGCGCCGCGTCTCAGGTGTCTACGCCAAAGGCCGCGGCCAAACCAACCAAGTAGAAGCCGAAGCCGTCGTCGCCGAAACCGTCAAGCGCCTCACCGATCCCCAATTCATCCAATCGAAACACACCCTAGCGATTATTACCCTCAACTCCCATCAACAAGAGCTCATCGAGGACCTCCTCGACATGGCCCGCCGCGCCCACCCCGAAATCGAACCCTATTTCAACGAAGAACTGTCCGAACCCGTGGTCGTGAAAAATCTCGAAACCGTGCAAGGAGACGAACGCGACGTCATCCTCCTCAGCATCGGCTTTGGACCTACCACCTTAGGCGCGGGCACCATGTCGATGAACTTGGGCCCGCTCAACCGCGACGGAGGCGAGCGCCGCCTCAATGTGGCCCTCACCCGCGCCAAACACGAAATGTTGGTCTTCACCTCTTTCGACCCCTCCTTCATCGACCTCAACCGCACCAGCGCCCGCGCCGTCCGCGACCTCAAACATTTTCTCGAATTCGCCGACCGCGGACCCCGCGCCCTCGCCGAAGCCGTCCAAGGCTCCGTCGGCGGCTTCGATTCCCCCTTCGAAGAAGCCGTCGCCCGCAGACTCCAAGACCAAGGCTGGCAAGTCATCACCCAAATCGGCGTCTCCCGCTTCCGCATCGACCTCGGCATCGTCCACCCCGACCGCCCCGGCGATTTCCTCGTCGGCATCGAATGCGACGGCGCCACCTACCATCGCAGCGCCACCGCCCGCGACCGCGATAAAGTCCGCGCCGCGGTCCTCGAAGGCCTCGGCTGGACCCTCCTCCGGGTGTGGTCCACCGACTGGTTCGTGGACC
>CALQKQ020000370.1 GCA_943331195.2 Akkermansia muciniphila
GCCGCCGAGCCGCCCGCCCCACAAACCCCCTGATTTCTCCTCAACCCCACACGCCCACCGCCCGGCACACCTCCATCCAGCGCTCCACGTGCGCGGCCCAAGTCAGGGGCACGACCCCAGCTCGGGCCGCCGCTCCCATGGCGGCGCGCTCCGCTTCCGTGCGCCCCAGCGCCCAACGCAAGCGCTCCGCCAATTCCTCCGCGCTCCCAGGATCCCGCAACACCGTCCCATTCACCCCTTCCTTAACAAACTCCACCGCCCCATCCGCCGCCGAAATCACCCCCGGCAAGCCGCAGGCCATGCTCTGCAACACCGTGTTGGCGCAGGCGTCATAGTGGCTAGGATGGACAAACCAGTCGGCCGCCTGATACCAGGGCAGCAGCTCCGCCCGCCCAATCTCGCACACCCTCGATTCCAAGCCCAGTCGCCCAATCGCCCCCCGCCAAGCCTTCAGCGACTGCCCCGCCACCCACAGGCGCGCCTCCGGCACCTCCACCAGGGCCTCCAGCAACGTCCCCAAACCCTTGCGCCGGTGATCCAGCGAGGCAAATAACAACTCCGGCCCGGCCTCGCTCATCCCCAAGGCTTGCCGCCGCGCCGCGCGCGCCGCCGGATCCGCCGCCGCCTGCCAGCGCTGCGCATCCACCGCCGTGTGAATCACCGAAACCCGCTCCGCAGGAACCTGATAGGCCTCCGCCAACTCCCCCCGCACCTTCGCCGAATTCACCACAAAATGCCGCGTCTCCCCCCCCTGGTAAAGGCGGCGCTCCAAGGCCAGTTCTAACCGATTCTTCGGCCGCCACCGCTTCCACCACGGCAACATCCGCGAATAGTGCCAGTGGCACCCGCCCCCCGCCCGGTGCACATCTTGCCGCCAGGTGCGCCCAAACCCCAACACCGCATCCACCCCCAACTCCGGCACCAACTCCGGCACCAGCGCCGCACTGCGCCGCGCAAAACGGGCTAGGCCCCTTCCGCTGCTCCACGGCGGCGCGATCAACCTCACCTCCGCCGCCAAACCCCGCGCCACCTCGTCAATCCGGCTCGTCACCAATACCAACTCGTGCCCCGCCGCTCCTAACTCCCTAGCAAATTCCCGCAAATACCCCTCCAGCCCACCCCGGTCCGTAAACTGATGATACACCAACGCCAGCTTCACGCCGCCCCTCCCCCAGAGCCCCCATCCGGCCCCCCGCGATGCTCGTGTTCATACCCCCGACTGTGCCGCACAAATGTCTGATAGGCCGTGCTCCACGCAATCCAAAGCCCCGGAAATCCATCCAGAAAACCCCGCCGCAACACATACGCCCGCACAAACCGCCAGCACGGCCGAAACAAGGTCTCCGCCAACGACCACCGCTTCCCCGCCGCCAACTGCCGCTTCAAATACTCATCCGCGAAAATATTGATCTTCTCCACATACCGCCCCATCGAGGGAAAACTAAAATGATAGAGATCCCCCTGACAAACCCTCACCCGACCCGCCACCTCCAGCTTGTCATGCTCCGGACTCCCCCCCCAACGCGCCGCCGCCCGCCGCACCAAGCGCAACTTCCGGTCCGGATACCAATCCCCATGCCGAATCCAGCGCCCCAAAAACCACACCAACCGCGGAAAACTCGCCCCATCCCAGCCCTCCCCATCACCCTTAAAAAAATCTAACACCTCCTGCCGCATCGCCCCCGACACCTCCTCATCCGCATCCAGCGCCAACACCCAAGCCTCCCGGCATTGCTCCAGCGCCGCCTGCTTCTGATCCCGATACCCCAGCCAATCCTGCCGCAGCCACCGCGCCCCATGGCGCCGCGCAATCTCCTCCGTCCCATCCGTCGACCCACTGTCCATCACCACAATCTCCGCCGCCAACCCCGCCACGCTGCCCAAACAGCGCTCCAAGTTCGCCGCTTCATTCAGCGTAATCACACAGACCGAGAGCGGAAGCATCGTCATCAGAAAAAAAAGGATCCCAGCCAGCGCCACCGCGCCGCTCCCCACGACATGGCCTGCCTTTCCCCGCCCCGCCAACGGAAAATCGCGGCGCGGCGGTTGACACCCCGCACCCTGGCGCAGAGGTTCCCCTCGTCACCCCCCTCCGCCCATGGCTATCCGGCTCGATAAAGCAATCATCCGAGGTGAGATCACCAACCAAATCCCAGGCCTGGTCACCGGCCGCATCTGGCTCGTGGGCCAGCCCGATCCCCTGGTTCTCCACCTCCAAGGCAACTGCCTCCGCGACCTCGCCGGCTGCCACTTGTCCTTCGAAAACCCCCAGCCCCGCCCCGACCCCGCCGTCGCCATCGTCGCCAACCAACAAAACGGCGTCGTCGGCGACATGACCTCCTCCCGCAAATCCCGCATCCCCACCGTCAGCCACGAGGAATTGCTCGACTACCTCGAAGCCCAACTCCCTATCCCCACCCGCGTCGCCAATACCCTCTACCTCGAATGGTTCAGCGAACTCAACGGCCGCATGGTCCTCGAAACCGCCGACTGCCACCTCCGCATCTCCCTCCCAGACTGGTCCATGTCCGCTGAGGAGGAAAACCTCCAGTCCCGCGTCAGCCAAGGCAATTTCCACGCCTACCTCGACTCCATCACCGGCGGCCCCGACGCCGACGACGACGACGATGAAGAAGAATTCGAAGAAGAAGACGACGACGACTTCTCCAGCCTCGACGACCCCGAACTCGAAGACTCCGAAACCGACGCCTCCCACCTCATCGCCAGCCAAGGCCCCGACGACGCCTCCCATATCGAAGTCAACATCGAAGCCGAAGACGAAGTCCCCCTCGACGAATTCCAGTGGGAACAAGAACTCCGCGAAGCCGACCGCCGCGCCGAAGCCTACCAAGAAGCCTTCGACCGCTACCGCGAACACCCCCACCGCGAACGCCTCATCGCCGAAGCCATGGGCTGGGAACCCGAGGAAGTCGAAGAATTCCGCGACGATTGGCAAGACGTCACCGAAAGCCTCCAAGCCCAGGATCCCGACGAAATGCTCGAAAACGCCGGCATGTTCACCGAAGACGAAGAAGGCGCCCACCACCCCCTCAGCCGCCGCGCCATGGACTTCGCCCTCCGCCTCCAGCGCGACGCCAAAACCCGCGGCCTCTTCGACGGCGACATCGCCCGCGACCATCCCGTCCTCAGCGTCATCGTCAGCATCATCGCCCTCGGCGGCAAACTCGCCGCCGCCCTCGACGGCACCATGCACGGCTACGACCCCGAACCAGGCTTCGTCATCGCCATGCTCAAACGCGCCCAAGTCCCCCTCAACGAAGCCCTCCACGCCCTCTCCTCCATCCAACTCACCGGCCTCCCCCGCGATACCCGCCAATGGCTCATCGCCGCCCGCTCCGAACTCTTCGACCTCCGCAAAGATATCCTCGACCTCATGAGCGACCTCCGCAAATAGCCCACTTCCCACTTCCCGCTCCCGCTCCCGCTCCCGCTGCCCGCTTTCATGAAACCCTCCCGCTTCGCCCACCTCGCCCCTTGCGCCGCCCTCGCCGCCCTCGCCTTCCTCCCCAGCTGCGCCGGCATCCCCGGCGAAAGCCCCGAACACATGCGCGAACGCCTCGCCCGCCAAGACCAACGCATCGATAAACGCCTCGAAAAACGCCAGATCCGCACCGAAGCCGCCGACCAACGCTACAACAAATCCTGGGACGCCGCCATGGGCCGCAGCCCCTCCGGGTGGTAACCTTCCCCGCTTCAGCCCAGCTCGGCCAGCAGCGGCCACTCCTCCGGCTGGTGAAAATCCGGGCGCTCCCCACCCAGCGGGGCCAAGCTAAAAAAGCGCCGCCCCTCTGGCCCCACCGTGATCGCGGCAAAGTTCGCCCGGACTCCCTCTGGCGCCTCCAGCTCCAGAATTTGTCGGCCTATCCAATGCCGCTCCGTCCACCGCACCTCACAAGCCACCACCGCCTCCCGCGCCCGCAGCACCTCCCGCGCCACCCGCGGAGCCCCAAAGTCCCCACTCCACCAAGCCCCGCCCGGCGCTAGGTGAAATTCCCCATAACCCTCCCCGCCCGGCTCCGCCAAAAAACACTCCGCCACCTCCTGCTTCCACAGCCCCTCCACCCATCCCGGC
>CALQKQ020000371.1 GCA_943331195.2 Akkermansia muciniphila
CCCAGGGCGTTGCCCTGGGCTGAGGAATGATGCGCCGTTGGCGCGGAAGATGTGCCGCTGGCGCGGAGGATGTGCCGTTGGCGCGGTAGATGTGCCGTTGGCGCGGAGGATGTGCCGTTGGCGCGGAAGCCATTTCTTCCGGCCCGGCGGGCCAATTTCCTTCAGGCTAGGGCAAGGCCCTGGGTGCAAAGGGCAAGGCTCTGGGGGGCGATGTCGGCAAATGATTTGGGTGACCTTGCGAGTGGAACCGAAGTGGAACGCAAAAGTACACCATCGAGCCAACTCCCGCTTCTAGGTTGAAAGGTGGCCAGAGGGGCGTTTTCCGGATAAGGACGGAGCTTGGGCCGGAAGAGGAGGCTCCGCTTGGGTGAGTCCCTTGTGGGGTCACGATGTCCCTCGGCAGCGCGGCTGGGGTTGGTTCCGCGATTGTCTCTGGCCAGCGGGCTTCGCCCGTCGGTCCGTCGTTTCGTCGTTTCGTCGTTTCGTCGTTTCGTCGTTCCGGTTTTCCGCGCTCCGGTGGCACGGCACAGGGACTCGCACTAGAAAACGGGCCAGGCCTCACCCAAGCGGACGGTCTCGAAGGCCTCGACGTGGTCAGTGATTGGAGGGTTGGATCAAACGTGCTGAGCGCGCCGAGCGCTGCCAGCGCGCCCCCGGGCGGGGGCGGCTGGTTGCGGTGAGGGATGGGGCCTAGTCGGCGATGCCGGCGGCGGCTTCTTCGGCGGGCGGGGGGGATTCCTCGCTGACGCTGAATTTGAGGCTTTTTTCGTTTTCGCGCCGGGTGATGCTGACGGTGTCGCCTTCCTTGATATCGCCGCGGAGGAGGTGTTCGGCGAAGGGGTCTTCGAGGTAGCGCTCCACGGCGCGGCGCATGGGGCGGGCGCCGTAGGCGGGATCGTAGCCTTCGGCGATGAGGAGTTCTTTGGAGCTTTGGTCGAGTTGGACTTCGATTTTTTTGTCGCGGACGCGCTTGAGGACCTTGTTGATTTCGAGGTCGACGATTTGGACGAGGTCCTCTTTTTCGAGCATGTGGAAGACGATGAGGTCGTCGAGGCGGTTGAGGAACTCTGGTTTGAAGTGTTTTTTGGCTTGTTCCTCGATTTTTTCCTTCATGGAGGCGAAGTCGTGTTTGTCGGTGCCGATGGCGCCGAAGCCCATGAGGTTTTGTTTTTTGATGAGTTCGGCTCCGACGTTGGACGTCATGATGATGATGGTATTGCGGAAGTCGATTTTGCGGCCGAAGCTGTCGGTGATGGTGCCTTCCTCGAGGACTTGGAGGAGGAGGTGCATGACGTCGGGGTGGGCTTTTTCGACTTCGTCGAAGAGGACGACGCTGTAGGGGCGGCGGCGCACGGCTTCGCTGAGTTGACCGCCTTCCTCGTAGCCGACGTAGCCGGGAGGGCTGCCGATGAGGCGGCTGGCGGTGAATTTCTCCATGTATTCCGACATGTCGATTTGGATGAGGGAATCGGGATCACCGAACATGAATTCGGCGAGGTTGCGGGCGAGGAAGGTTTTGCCGACGCCGGTGGGGCCGAGGAAGAGGAAGCTGCCGATGGGGCGGCGGGGGTCCTTGAGGTCGGCGCGGCTGCGGCGGAGGGCCTTGCTGATGGCGATGACGGCTTGGTCTTGTCCGATGACGCGGCCTTTGAGTTCTTCTTCCATGCGGAGGAGCTTGGCGGTTTCCTTTTGCTCCATGCGGTTGAGGGGCACCCCGGTCCACTTGGAAATCACGGCCATGATGTCCTCCAAGCCCACGGTGACTTTTTTCTCCTCGTTGCTGGCGCGCCAGGTTTCCATGACGGTTTCGAGCTGTTTGCGGGCGTTGCGCTCGGTGTCGCGGAGGGCGGCGGCTTTTTCGAAGTCCTGTTCCTTGATGGCGCCCTCTTTTTCGATGCGGATGCGCTCGATTGCGGCTTCGATTTCTTTGACCTCGGGGGGGCGGGTCATGGCGCCGATGCGGGCGCGGGCGCCGGCTTCGTCCATGATATCGATGGCCTTGTCAGGGAGGAAGCGGCCGGTGAGGTAGCGGGAGGAGAGCTTGACGGATTGCTCAATCGCTTCGGCGGTGTAGATAGCTTTGTGGTGGGCCTCGTACTTGTGCTTGATGCCCATGAGGATCTTGGTGGCGTCCTCTTCGGTGGGTTCGTTGACCTTGACGGTCTGAAAGCGGCGCTCCAGGGCGGCGTCCTTTTCGATGTACTTGCGGTACTCGTTGAGGGTGGTGGCGCCAACGCACTGCATTTCGCCGCGGCTGAGGGCGGGCTTGATGATGTTGCTGGCGTCCATGGCGCCTTCGGCGGAGCCGGCGCCGACGATGGTGTGGAGTTCGTCGATGAAGAGGATGACGTTTTTGGCGCGGCGGATTTCGTCCATCACGGCCTTGATGCGCTCCTCGAATTGGCCGCGGTATTTGGTGCCGGCGACCATGAGGGCGAGGTCGAGGGTGATGACCTTTTTGTCGCGGAGGATTTCGGGGACGTTGCCGGCGACGATCTCCTGGGCGAGGCCCTCCACGATAGCGGTTTTGCCGACGCCGGCTTCGCCGATGAGGACGGGGTTATTTTTGGTGCGGCGGCAGAGGATTTGGATGACGCGCTCGATTTCGTCGGCGCGGCCGATCACGGGATCGAGTTCAGCCTTCTGGGCGAGTTCGGTAAGGTCGCGTCCAAAGGCTTTGAGGGCGGGGGTTTTGCTGTCCTTTTTGGCGGTGCCGGGGGTTCCGGCAGAGGCCTCTTGGAAGCCTTCTTCCTCCTCGGTTTCTGGGGGGGTAAAATTGGGGTCGAGTTCCTTGAGGATTTCGTTGCGGGTGCGCTCGATGTCGATTTCGAGGCTTTTGAGGACGTGGGCGGCGACGCCTTCGCCTTCGCGGAGGAGGCCGAGGAGGATGTGTTCGGTGCCGACGTAGCTGTGGTTGAGGGCGCGGGCTTCTTTGCTGGCGAGGGCGAGGACTTTTTTGACGCGGGGGGTGTAGGGGATATTCCCGACCATTTTTTGTTCTTGGCCGGAGCCGACGTGTTCTTCGACCTTCATGCGGACGGTTTCCAACTCGAGGCCCATTTTCATGAGGACGTTGACGGCGACGCCTTGGCCGAGCTTGATGAGCCCGAGGAGGAGGTGTTCGGTGCCGACGTAGTTGTGATTGAAGCGATCGGCTTCCTTGCGGGCGAGGGCGAGGACCTGCTGGGCTCTGGGAGTGAAGTTGTTCATCATCGGAATGAGTTGAGGTTGCGGTTTTGCCGAGGAGCAAGGCGCAGGCGGCGGCCCATGAGGAGAAGCTTAGCCGCCTGCGCTGGGCAATTCAAGGGATGGACTGGAAATATCTGTGGGCTTCGTGGGCAAGCGACCTGGGGGGGAAGATTTGCTGAAGTCATTAGAGCAAGAAGCATTCCGGGGCGCGGGGCGGGAGCTTGGGAGCGGCATTTGAAGGGGGAAAATGGGCGAGGGTGGGGCGGGAGGGGGGTGATGGAGGGGCGCGGCGGGGTTGGGTTGGTGCCGATGTGGCACAGCGATCGGCCGTTTTGTCCCAGAGGGGCGGGGCGAAAAGGTCCGCGCGAAAAGGCAGGGGCAAAAATGAACGAATCGGATTGCAAAAAGTCCTACAAAAGCGAGGGGGAGCCGCCTCTCTCGCCCAATTTAATGCTGTCCCCCCTCATGAAACGCCTAATGCGACGTCCACTTTTTTCTTGCTTTAGCCTGGTTCTTCCCTTGATGCTGAGTGGTTGCGGCGAGCAAGCGGGGCAGCTGAATGCGCTGCAGGAGCGGCTCGACGCCAGCCGGGAGGCCAACGAGGAGGGCACCCTGGCCTTGCAGCAGCTCAACCTGAAGCTGGCGACGGCGAATCGGCAGATCAGCGAGCAGTCGGCCAAGCGGCTGGAGTTTGAGGCCAAGTCGGCCAAGAGCGCGGCCACGGAGCAGCTGCTGGCGAAGTATCAGGTGGAGCTTGAGGGCAAGGTTAAGGCCTTTGCGGAGTCGGTGGCGGCGTATCGCCAGCAACATCTGAAACCCTGAAGCTTTTTCGCGCTTTTTTATTCCCCTCTTTTTTTGCTTTTGACATGAATTCGACTTTAAAA
>CALQKQ020000372.1 GCA_943331195.2 Akkermansia muciniphila
GAACCCCGCCCCCCCGGCTGGCACCTCACCACCGCCGCCACCTCCCTCACCGCCCGCACCCTCGTCGCCGCCGACGGCCGCAACTCCACCACCGCCCACCTCCTCGGCATCTTCCCTCCCACCCGTCCCGGCCGCGTCGCCCTCCAAGGCCACGCCCCCCTCACCGCCCCCTACCGCGACACCGTCGCCCTCGAATGGCTCCCCCACGGCTACTGCGGCGTCGCTCCCGTCGACTCCCAGCGCATGAACATCTGCCTCGTCTCCACCACCCGCCACCTCCCCGCCTCCAAAGCCGAAGTCCAACGCCGCTTCGCCCTCCCCCCCACCCAAACCTGGCACAGCATCGCCCCCCTCGAGCGCGCCGACATCCCCCCCGCCCCCTTTCCCAACGGCTTCCTCGCCGGCGACGCCGCCCGCGTCGTCGAACCCTTCACCGGCGAAGGCATCGCCTACGCCCTCCACAGCGGCCAACTCGCCGCCACCGCCGCCGTCCAATTCCTCCTCGGAAACCCCCGCGCCGCCGCCCACTACCGCCGCGCCCACCACCACCTCTACCGCCACCGCCTCTGGGTCAACCGCCTCGCCCGCCTCGCCGTCACCCACCGACCCCTCGGCCATTTCCTCCTCCGCCTCGGCCACCACTGCCCCAGCCTCATGCGCCTCCTCACCGCCAAAGTCGTCGCTTAACCCCCCCTCCCCAACCACAAAAAACCCGCGCCCACTCAGCGAGCAGACGCGGGTCAAAAAGAAAACCAGACCCTAAGAAGCGTCGTCCGCCTTCTCCACCGCTTCCACCGGAGCCGTGACATTGATCTTCACCAACACGTCCACTTCAGGGTGCAGGCGAACCGTCACCTCGTGCTTGCCCGTCGTCTTGATCGGCTTCTCCAGATCCACCGCGTGGCGATCCACCTTCACTCCCGCCTGGGCCAAAATCGCGTCCGCAATGTCGCTGGTCGTGATCGAACCAAACGCCTTGCCGCCCTGACCAGTCGCCAGTTCCATCTTGATCGCCGACTTGCGAATCTTGCCCGCCAAATTCTGCGCTTCCAATTTCTCCCCAGCCTCCCGCTCCGCCCGACGCGCCTTGAGGTTGTTCACATGGCGGAGATTGCTCGAATTCGCCAGATAAGCCTTGCCCGAAGGAACCAAGAAATTCCGGGCATAACCAGCTTTCACCGTCACGATGTCAGCCTCGGAACCGAGGTGGGCGATTTGTTCTTTGAGGATGAGTTGGACCGTGGCCATGGAAGTAAGAGAGTTGAAAACGAAAAACCAAAAAATCGGGGAGGCATCGCTAAGAGCCTCCGGCGGAAGTGTCAAGAGAAAGCACCAGTTTTCTCCCGCTTTCCCCTCCCCCCAAAAATAAATCGCCCCCGCGCACGAAATCCCGTAACGCCAGCCTCTCGCCAACGGATGAATAAGGGACAGCGCGATGGTTTCCCCTCCAGGGAGACCGCCGCAGGCAAGGCGGGCGCGCCTTCCCTGCAGGCGCCTGTTCAAGGGAGTTTGGTTTTGATCCCTTGGTGTTGGTGAGGGGGCGGCGGCTTGGTATCCCGCCGCCCCCGCTTTTTTCCTTATCCGCCCACCCCCATTTTTTCAGTTCATTTCCATTTTTCTTTAGACCTTCCCGCCCTATGGAAATTTAAATCATGCGCCATAACCCCATTCCCTCCTCCCTCTTCCGCGAAAACCGCCAGCGCCTCCAAGCCCTCCTCCCCCCAGGCAGCTTGGCCCTCCTCAACGCCAACGACGTCCCCCCCACCAACGCCGACGCCACCCTCCTCGGCGTCCCCAACTCCGACCTCTTCTACCTCACCGGCGTCGAACAAGAAGAGTCCATCCTCATGCTCTTCCCCGACGCCCACGAGGAAAAACACCGCGAAATCCTCTTCCTCAGAGAAACCAGCGACCACATCGCCGTCTGGGAAGGCCACAAACTCACCAAAGAAGAAGCCCGCCGCACCACCGGCATCCGCACCATCATGTGGCTCCAGGAGTTCCCCGCCATGCTCCGCCTCCTCATGTGCCAAGCCCATCGCGTCTTCCTCAACAGCAACGAACACGCCCGCGCCACCATCCACGTCCAATCCCGCGACGCCCGCTTCATCCGCGAAATCCAAGAAGCCTTCCCCCTCCACCACTACGACCGCCTGGCCCGCTTCATGCACCGCCTCCGCCCCGTCAAATCCCCCGCCGAAGTCGACCTCATCAAACACGCCTGCAGCCTCACCCGCGAAGGCTTCCTCCGCATCCTCAAAACCGTCAAACCAGGCATCAATGAATGCGAAGTCGAAGCCGAATTCGCCCACGAATTCATCCGCCGCCGCGGCCGCTTCGCCTACAACCCCATCATCGCCTCCGGCAAAAACGCCAACGTCCTCCACTACCTCGACAACAACCAGCCCTGCCGCCGCGGCGACCTCCTCCTCCTCGACGTCGGCGCCGCCTACGCCAACTACGCCGCCGACATGACCCGCACCATCCCCGTCAGCGGCAAATTCTCCCGCCGCCAAAAACAAATCTACCAAGCCGTCCTCCGCGTCCTCCGCGGCTCCATCGCCGCCCTCCTCCCCGGCACCCTCCCCCGCGACTGGCAACACCACGCCGAACTCCTCATGCAGGAAGAATTGCTCCAACTCGGCCTCCTCCTCCCCAAAGACGTCAAAAACCAAGACCCCGACCGCCCCGCCCTCAAACGCTACTTCATGCACGGCGTCGGCCACCCCCTCGGCCTCGACGTCCACGACCTCGCCGAAGCCGGCCAACCCATCCAAGCCGGCTGGGTCATGACCGTCGAACCAGGCATCTACCTCCCCGACGAAGGCTTCGGCATCCGCCTCGAAAATGATATCCTCGTCACCCCCAAAGGCCCCGTCGACCTCATGGCCGATATCCCCCTCGAAACCGCAGAAATCGAAGACCTGATGCGCTCCTGAACGGCCGCTCCCCCAGCCCAGGCTAGGCAAAGCCCCCCCGTCGACCTCCGGCATCGCCCGGGGGGTCAAACAATCCTCCCCCCGTTTGAAGGCAGGGGGCCCGGCGCTATCATGCCCCCATCTCGCCGACCGCCCCCCTCCCCCCTCCGGAGCCCTGCGCCCCTGCCTCCCATGCCTCCCATGCCTCCCATGACCGCCTCCTCCCTCAGCCCCCTCCCCCAAGCCCAGCCCTCCCCTCCTCCCCGCCTCCCCAGCGGCTGAGCACCCCCCACTCCTCAGCCGCACCCTCCTTCCCCCGCCTCCACCGAGCGCCGCCACCACCCCCAGGGCAACCTCCTAGGCTTCCCGCCCCCTATAAGGCCTTCCGCCCCCCTCCAGGCCTGCACCAACTCCCCACCGCCGAGGGAAAAGCCGCCGCGCCAACAAAACCCGCCTGCCCCTGAAATGAGCTCGGGCGCACCAGGTCGAGCCCCCGCTCCCCCTTCGGCCCATCGGGCCCGCCTTCAGGGACCTTGCTCCGCATCGGCCTGCCCGCTCACCCCAAAAAGGGCCCCCAGCGCTGCCAAAACGCCCCGCCCGGCCCGCCACATCCACGCCACCCAAGCGAAGCTGCGCCCCGCTGCGCCTTGGTGCGTTCGCCACGCCAGCCGCCCCTCCCCAGCAAGTTCCCCTCCGACTGCCCGCCGCCCCCAGCCACCATCGCCCTCATGAAACTCCTCTTCACCAACCACGCCCCGGAGGACAGCCGCGCCCCCTTCACCGCCGAAGTCACCAAGGAATTGGCCCGCCGCGGCCACCGAGTCGCCTTCTTTTCCTCCGCCCCCTTCCTATCGCCTCACCCCCCAACCTGTCCCTTCGTCCCCGACCTCATCCACGGCCAACACCCCCACGAAACCATGGCCGCGCTCCGCGCTTGGCCCGGCACCCCAGCCCTCTACTTCCTGCTCGGCGACACCCCCCCAGAAACTCCCCCCCCAGTCCATCCCCGCCTCCTCGCCTATGCCACCTCCTCCGCAACCCTCCTTCCCTGGCTCGCCCACTACAGCGGCCACCCCCCCTACCTCCTCCGCCTCATCCCCTATGGTCCCTTCGCCCGCCCCTCCCAACCTCCCTCCCCCCAGCCCCGCGCCTGCA
>CALQKQ020000373.1 GCA_943331195.2 Akkermansia muciniphila
CCCTACTACCCCATCCCCGCGCCCGACACCCGCCGCCAATACGAACAATACCGCGCCGCCGCCGCCCTCGAACCCAACACCAGCTTCATCGGCCGCCTCGCCACCTACCATTACTACAACATGGATCAGGTCGTGGCCCTCGCCCTCAAAGAAGCCGAGCGCTTGCTGCCCCTGCTGCTGGGCGCCCCCGCCGCGGTGCCCTCGGGAGGGGAACCTTAGCCGGCTTTCGGAAACACCTCGCCCGCCTTTTTCTCAGATCCCCCCATGCCCGTCCCCCTCCTCGACGTCAACGCCCAGAACGACCCCCTCGCCGCCGCCTTGGAAGCCGCCTTCCAGCGCGTCCTCCGCAGCGGGCAATTCATCATGGGTCCCGAGGTGGCGGCTTTCGAAGCGGACTGCGCCCCGCTGACTGGCTGTACCCACAACTTAGGGGTCTCCTCGGGCACGGACGCCATTCTCCTGGCCCTCATGGCGCTGGGGATTGGACCAGGCGATGAGGTCATCGTCCCGGCCTTCACCTTTTTTGCCACGGCTGGTTGCGTCAGCCGCGTGGGAGCCACCCCGGTCTTCGCCGATGTCTGCCCGATTTGCTTCAACCTGGACCCAGCCCACGCCGCCAGCCTGATCACGCCGCGCACCAAGGCGATGATCCCGGTCCATCTCTTCGGGCAAATGGCGGACATGGACGCCCTCATGGCCCTCGCCAAAAGCCATGGCTTATACGTCATCGAGGACGCGGCCCAAGCCTTTGGGGCCAGCTCCCGGGGCCGCCCGGCGGGGAGCTTCGGCCACTTTGGTTGCTACAGTTTTTTCCCTTCGAAAAACCTCGGCGCGCTCGGCGATGCCGGCCTCCTGGCCACCTCCGATCCCGCCCTCGCCGAGCGCGCCCGCATGCTCCGGGTCCACGGCATGGAGCCCAAATATTGCCACCAAGGGGTCGGCGGCAACTTCCGCCTCGACACCCTCCAGGCCGCCTTCTTGCGGGTCAAACTTCCCCACTACCCGAGCTACACGGCCGCGCGCCAGGCCAACGCGGAAAACTATCGCGTCGCCCTATCGCCCCTCCCCGGCCTGGTGCAGGCCGACGCGCGTGACTGCCAATGCCTCCCCCGCCAAGCGGCCCGGCTCAGCCAAAGCCCCGCCGCCAGTCCCCGCCTCATCCTCCCCGTGGCCTATCCCCAGAATGAACACATCTGGAACCAATACACCCTGCGCGTCCCCGGCCCCGGCCAGCGCGACGCTCTCAAGGCCCACCTCCTCGGCCAAGGCATCGGCTGCGAAATCTACTACCCTCTGAGCCTCGACCAACAGCCCTGCTACCAAAACCTCCCCCAGCGCAGCGACTTGCCCGTGGCCCATCTCCTCGCCCAAGAAGTGCTCAGCCTTCCCGTCTACCCCGAATTGAGCCGACCCCAGCAAGACGAGGTCATCGCCGCCGTGCAGCGCTTTGTGGCGGTGCCCGCCTGAGCCCTCGCGGCAAAATCCGCGCCGCCCCAGAGACGCCAGGAGCGGCATTCCTGACTCACTTTCCCGCATCGATACAATACCTACCTATCTTAAAATATGGCTGAAAAAACAATGAAGGAACATTGGCTGATGTCGAATCCCTTGCTCCGCGTGGTGCGCAAAGTCGCGGCGCGCATCTATTATGACACCTTGCTGCGCCAGACCAATAGTTTTGGCGACGTTACCTGGTTGGGCAAGCCGGTGTGGCAAAACGTGCAGGATTTGTGGTCCCTCCAGGAAGCTATTAGCGAAATCAAGCCATCGCTGATCATCGAATGCGGCACCAATCGGGGCGGGTCATCCTACTTCTTTGCCACCCTCTTTGACTTGATGGGCGGCGAGGGAAAAATCGTCACCGTGGACGTGGAAAAACTCCACGACATGAATCACCCTCGCGTCACCTATCTGCTAGGAAGTTCCACGTCGCCGGCGATTTATGAGCAAATCAAAGCCATGGCCGAGGCCACCACGGGGCCGATTTTGGTGATGCTGGACAGCGACCACTCCGAGGCGCACGTGGCTGGGGAACTGGCCCTGTATGCCCCCCTGACCTCGGTGGGAAGCTACTGCTTTGTGCAAGATGGCTCCATCGACACGGAATTCATCTACCGCCGGGGCCGGCCGGGACCCCTGCCCGCGATTCAGAAATTCCTTAGCGGGCACCCGGAATTCGCCGTGGATCAGGCCAGGTGCGAACGCTTTGTGGTCACGCACCATCCGATGGGCTGGCTCAAGCGGGTGCGCTAGCGGCGCGCCGCTGCGCTGGAGCCGAGGGGAGACTTTTTTCGCCTGATCAATGTCGCTTTCACCCCTGTTGCCGCGCGCCTTTCGAGATTGGTTTTTCGGAAGTCGAGGCATCAAGGTTTTACAGAACGTCGCCTGGCAAGTGGCCACCAAAGGCCTCACGACCTTGATGGGAGTGGCGGCGGCGGGATGGGTGGCGCGCAGCCTGGGGCCGGAGCAACTGGGCATTTATCGCAACGTCCAGGTGATGTCCGGCTTGATTGCGGGCCTGGTGGTGCTGGTTTCGAATCAAGTGCTGATTCATCGGCTCCTCAGCCGACCGGATCGCGAAGAGGCCATCCTGGGCACGGCCATCGCGGTGTCTGGGATTGGCGGCCTGGTGGGACTGGGGGTGGCGCTGAGTCTGCCCTGGGTGTTTGGCGAGGGGCACGGTCCCTGGTTGGCCTTAGCGGGCTGCGCCCACTTTCCCATCCTGTTCATGTTGCCCTTTGCGGGCTGGTTTGAGAGCCGCATGGCCGGAAGAGTGCTGGCGACCAGCAACCTGGCGGGCATGGTGGTGACGCGGGGCTGGGAAATAAGCTGCGCTTTTTTGGCGACTAGCTTAGTGCTCTTTGCCTACTCCACCTCGGCAGGTTTGGCCCTGATGTCGGCCATCGTGCTCTATCGCTACCGGCAGTGGGGCGGACGGTTTAGGCGCTTATCGTTCGACCGCGACATTGCGCGCGATTTGATCAGCGCTTCGATTCCCTGGATCGCCTGGACGTTTGTCGCGCAGGCGCAAACCAGGTGCGAGTTCATTCTCATCACCTCCATGTTGGGAAAAGCGGCGGCGGGCACCTACAGCGCGGCCGCCGATATCATTCAGCCGCTGGTGATCATCCCGGCCTTCCTGCTTTCGGCGCTTTACCCGAGCATTGTGCGGTCGTATGCGGCGGACCACGCCTTTGGGCAGATCCGCATGCAGCAATATCTGCGCCTCAGCGTGGCTCTGGGAGTGGGAGCTTCTCTGCTGCTCTCGGCGCTGGGGCCGTGGTTGGCGGATCTGGTTTACGGGGAGCGATTCGCTGAATCGGCCCAGTTAGTGCGCCTGCTGGCCTGGACTTTGTTGCCCGCCTTCCTGCTGCCGCCCTCTCAAGCGTGGATGGTCAAAGAAAACCTCGGCTGGATGGCTTGTGGGGTGGCGCTGTTGGGGCTGCTGGTCAGTGCCGGGATCAATGTGTTGCTCATCCCCCACTTTGGATTGGCGGGGGCGGCACTCACGGCCGCGAGCAGTTTTCTGTTGGGCTATCTGGGAGTCTGCTGGGCTTTTCCGAAGACGAGGACTCTGGCGCGGATGCAACTCAAAGCGCTAGCCTGGCCCTTTCCTTCGCTGATGGCGCTGATGCCTTCGAAAGAAAACTAATTTATGGGAATCGACACCAATACTTTGCGCTTTTTAGATTACGCTCCGTCGGTCGGGGTGAACTATCGAAAGACGGCCACCTTGGGACGACAGCAGTTCATGGGCGTGAGGCCTTCCAGCTTGGAAAAAGTCCTGGGGAAACGAGCCTCGCGCGGCGGGTCAACGCCCTTCACCATGGATGCGGGGGGCTACTGCGAATCCCTGTTCGGCGCACTGGGGGCGGAGCTGATCGATAGCTTCGATGCTAGCGACTACGAAGGGGCGAGCCAGCTGTGGGACATGAATGAACCGGCGCCGGCGTCGGCGCGCGAGCAGTATTCGGCGGTGTTTGATGGGGGGACGCTGGAGCACGTTTTTGATTTTCCCGGGGCCCTCCACGGGGCCTTGTCGATGATTGAAAAGGGAGGACACTATC
>CALQKQ020000374.1 GCA_943331195.2 Akkermansia muciniphila
GGACGACTCTATCCCCTCCTACCAAATAAGCGCCCTGGCTATGGCCATCTACTTCCAGGGCATGAGCGCCCCCGAACAATGGGACCTCACCCAAGCCATGCGCGACAGCGGCGATGTCCTCAACTTCGGCCCCCCCTCATCCCGCCCCCCCGTCGTCGATAAACACTCCACCGGCGGCATCGGCGACAAAACCTCCCTCGTCCTCGCCCCCCTCCTCGCCTGCGACGGCCTCTGGGTCCCCATGATTTCCGGCCGCGGCCTCGGCATCACCGGCGGCACCCTCGACAAACTCGAAAGCATCCCCGGCTTCCACGTCAGCCTCGACCTCCCCACCATGCTCCGCCAAATCCACGCCCTCGGCGTCTTCATGGCCGGTCAAACCCCACGCCTCTGCCCCGCCGACCGCAAACTCTATGCCCTCCGCGATGTCACCGGCACCGTCCCTAGCATCCCACTAATCACCGCTAGCATAATGAGCAAAAAGCTCGCCGAAGGCCTCGACCGCCTCGTCCTCGACGTCAAATACGGCAGCGGCGCCTTCATGCGCACCAAGCCCCAAGCCGAAGCCCTCGCCCAATCCCTCCGCGCCGTCGGCGCCCTCGGCGGCGTCGCCGTGCAGACCCTCCTCAACCCCATGTCCGAAACCATCGGCCGCGCCGTCGGCAACGCCCTCGAAGTCCGCGAATGCGTCGATTGCCTCCAAGGCCGCGGCCCCCACGACCTCGAATCCCTCGTCCTCGACCTCGCCGCCGCCGTCTCCGATTCCCCCCGCGCCCTCCACGCCTCCCGCCTCCGCGACGGCTCCGCCTGGGCCAAATTCCAAGCCCTCACCGCCGCCCAACACGGCGACCCCGCCGCCCTCGACTCCCTCGGCCGCACCACCGGCACCGCCCCCACCATCACCGATTTCCGCAGCGACCGCAGCGGCACCCTCCTCGCCTTCGACGCCGGCATCATCGGCCAAGTCGTCCTCGACCTCGGCGCCGGACGCCACCAAGCCAGCGACCCCATCGACCACCGCGTCGGCCTCGACGACATCGCCCGCTGCGGCTCCCTCCTCCAATCCGGCGACCTCCTCTGCCGCATCCACGCCGCCTCGCCCGCCGCCGCCGCCACCGCCGCCGCCCAACTCCGCAGCGCTCTAACGTTCGACTAGCCAAGCGCCCGCCGCCCCTAGACGCCCGCCGCCCCCAAGGTCCCCAAGGTCACCCCCAGCTTGGACTGCGCCCGCAAGCTGCGCCACAGCTCCGCCCCCTCCGCCCGCCCCTCCAAAAGCGCCCGGTACGTCCGCAACACCTCCCCCACCCCAGCCGCATCCTCTTCTAACAACTCAATGCGATAGCGCCGCAACCCCGCCGCCCGCAACTCGCTAAAATAGCGCGCCCCCGTCTGCGCCTGCGCATTGAACAGCGTATTGCGACACCCCACATCCGCCTTCAGCGGGTGCTCCATCCCCACCCGGTCCCGCAGCTTCACCACGTGCTTCTCACAAGGCCGCCCGCAGTCCAAAAACGTCTTCCCCTCCGACATAAACGCCGCAAATACGCAGTGCTCCATGTGAAACATCGGCATGTGCTGGTGCAAGGTCAGCTCAAACCACTCCGGCGGCGCCCCCTCTAACAAATCCACCACCTGGCTCACATTCAAATCATACGAAATCGTCAGCACGTCCAGCCCCTCATCCTTGAAAAAAGCCGCTGTTAGGGGATTGGCGATGTTCAACGAGAAATCCCCCACCGTCTCCAGCCCCCGCCCCGCAAACCACGGCACCGCCCCCAAATTGCGCACCAACACCCCGTGCGGCTCCGCCCGCTCAATCAATTTAAAAAACCCCTGCTCCCCCGGCTTCTGAATCCGCGGCGTCGCCAACAACAGCCGCATCGCCGAGGTCTCCCGCACCCGCCGCACCGCCTCCCCATAACCCCGCACATCCTCAAAATCCGCATACGCCACCGCCACCCCCTCCGCCGCACAAGCCTCCACCTGCGCCAGCGTCCGACACAACACTGACAACTCCACCCCCGCACCAACCTCCGCCGCCCCCTCCTCCCGCCCCGCCACCCGCCCATCCGCGCGAAACCTAAAATGCTCCCGCCACGGCCGCTCCTCCCCCACCACCACCACTCCCGCTTCCGCTTCCGCTTCCGCCTTCCCTAGCGCCATCGCCCCCAGCCGCTCCACCCACTCCCGCCGCATCCGATTCAACTCGCTCACCGGCAACATCACCTCCCCCCGCACCTCAAACGCCACGTCCCCTAACTCCCAGCCCGTGCCTCCCAGCCGCCCCAACTGCTCCCGCACCGCCACCTCGCTCAGCGGCCGATTCCGCGCCGCCACCAGCGGCATCCCCGACTCCACCCGGCACCCCCCTCCCTCTAACACCAGCACCTCCCCCTCCGCCCCACTCACCCGCGCCCTTAACGCCGCCACCGCCTGCCACCCCGCTTCCCGCTCAAACGTCGCCCGCAACCGCTTGTCCAACGCCGGATCACTCGTCTTCCACACCCGGTCTCCCGCCTGCACTTGCCCAAAATCCACCTTCCCCCTAGCGAAACTCAGCCGTTTCCCCTCCACCACAAAAACCCGCCCCCCCTGCTCCTCATTGGTGTCTCCCCCCGTGTCAAACACCACCCCATCCCCCGCCTTCAACCCCGCCCCCACCGCTTCCAACTCCACCCAGTCCCGCCCCGCCTGCCGCACCCGCCCCACCAGCGCCCCCCGCTTCTTGCCATACCGCGCCCCCACCAAGGCCTGGTGATTCACCCCGTGCATCCACCCACTAAAAAGCCCCCGGCTAAACGTCATCTCCATCGCATAGCGATCCTCCTCCGTCGCCATCGGCCCCTCCCTCCGCCCCGCCACCGCCGCATCAATCGCCTTCCGATACACCGCCGTCACCGCCGCCACATACTCCGGCGACTTCAACCGACCCTCAATCTTAAAACTGCGCACCCCCAAGTCTAGCAAAGCCGGAATCTCCTCCACCGCCGAGAGATCCTGCGGCGACAGCAAATAACGCTTATCCCCTAAATCCCGCGTCACCCCATCCACCACTAACTCATAAGGCATCCGACAAGCCTGGGCGCACTCCCCCCGGTTCGCGCTGCGCTGCCCCAAACTCTCACTCGTCAAACATTGCCCCGAATACGCCACGCACAGCGCCCCGTGCACAAACACCTCCAGCGGCACCTCCGTCTCCCGAAACCGCTCTAACTCCCGCAGCGACAACTCCCGCGCCAACACCGCCCGGTCCAATCCCAAGCGCTGCTGCATCAAAGCCACCCCCTCCGGCGACGTCAGCGTCATCTGCGTGCTCGCATGCAACGCCAAGCCCGGAGCCACCGCCCGCGCCAGCCGCGCCAATCCCACATCCTGCACAATAATCGCATCCACCCCCGCCGCTTCTAACACCCGCAACTGCCCCACCGCATCCTCTAACTCCCTCGCAAAAATCAAGGTATTCATCGTCACTAAGCCCCGCACCCCGTGCCCATGCAAATACGCCATCAATTTCGGCAAATCCTCCTCACTAAAATTGTCCGCCCGCATCCGCGCATTAAACCGCGGCATCCCAAAAAAAATCGCGTCCGCCCCATTCGCCACCGCCGCCCGCGCACATTCCCAATTCCCCGCCGGCGCGAGCAACTCCGGAGCCTTGTCTTCCTGCTTGTTCATCCCCACCCCTCCCCCCACTTCCCCATTCGCGCAAGCCGGGCCCCCACCCCCTCGCTTGCACCCCTCCCCTTCCTCCGCCATCTCCCCCTCCCATGAGCCTCATCCCCAACGTCCTCGCCGACCGCTACGCCTCCCCCGCCATCACCCACATCTGGGCCCCCGAAGGCAAAGTCCGCCTCGAGCGCGAACTCTGGATCGCCGTCATGCAGGCTCAACACGACCTCGGCCTCCCCATCCCCCCCCAAGCCATCGCCGATTACCAACGCGTCCGCGACCACATCGACGTCGCCTCCATCACCCGCCGCGAACGCCTCTCCCGCCACGACGTCAAAGCCCGTATCGACGAATTCTGCGAACTCGCCGGCCACGAACACATCCACAAAGGCATGAC
>CALQKQ020000375.1 GCA_943331195.2 Akkermansia muciniphila
CCCGGTGGTCATCACCGCCCTCGCCGCCGAGGCCACCGTCCTACTGACGCTCGACCGGACCGATTTTCACGGAGCGCTGGGGCGGGACATTTACGGGATGAAGATCCGGACACCGGCGGATTTCCTCATCGAGCAGCGCAACGCGGGGCTGATTTAGCGGATTGGTGGTGATTGCACAAGGCAAATTACCGGGTAATTGGCGTTCCAGATTCACAAGCAGCTTGGGCTGGCGGTGGTGGATACGGCAAATTACCGGGTAATTTGCGTTCCGTCCTGGCGGGGCGGTTACCGACCCGGGGCCCGAGCACAGGCAGTAAGCTGCTGTCTGCGGTCTGCTTATCCTGTGCCGGGCTAGTTTGGGGTCGTTTGGGTGCCGGCCTGCCACTCACGCGGTGCGGCGGCGGCGCAGCAGGCCGAGCAGGCCCACGCCACCCGTCAGCATCAGCGCGGTGGAGGGCTCGGGGACGGAAACCACATTGGCGTCTGACTGCATTCTCATGCCGTCAATATAGCGCACGGCACCATTGGCATTGCCATTCTCCACGGCCGTATACACATAGAGAGTGGTATCAAACGCGGCGTAGTTGATCGGGCTTGTGCCCCCGATGATGGTGGTGCCAACGACTCCTGCACTATCGGAGTTGGCCAATGACCAACCCATCGTGAAGGCACCAGCTCCAGTCTTGGTGAGGGAGAACGACTGCTGATACCAGTTGCCGTCCACAATTGCTTCACCGGCTGTTCCAGAAGAGCCAAGAGAGGAGTTACCGTCAATCGTCCTGTTGCTCCAAAGCTCGGAAGCGAGAGATGAGGAAGGATACCGGTACCAACCGAAATACCCGAAGTTGCCGGAATTGGGCATGCCTAAAATATTCGCAGTGGCACTGGGGTCAGTGGAGAATCCGAGCTTGATGCCGCCGACCACGGTATTCGTCTTGTATTGGAAATACTGGCTGACGCTTAACGATTGCCCGATGGCGAGCGGCGTGTAGTAGGCGTTCGAAAACCAAGCCTGGGTGCCGCCGCCGGCGGTGGCATCAATGGTGGCTGAATTGCTCAGCCCCCCGCTGGGTGCCGAACCGATGGGCGTGCCGGTGTAGTTGGTGCGGAAATTGTTGAAGAAATCCTCCGGAGCGCCTAAATCCAAAATGGAGACGGCCGCCGAGGCGGGGTTGGTGAATGCGAGGGCACCCGCTACGGCAATGGTTCCCAGAGCCGTGCGTATGGTGCCAGGGTGGTGGAATAGGGATTTATGGGATTTCATGATGCTCATTTTTTGATGTCTGTCTGTCTGAAAAGAATTTGCCTGAAGACGCGCCCGCAAAAAATCCCCAAAACAGCTTATTAGCTAGGATTTAAGCATTGATTTCCAATGAGTTATAAAATCGAAAATGGTCTGTATCAAATATCAAATTACTTTTTGCGGGCACGTCTCTGAAAGGAATTTGCTTTTCGCGGGTAGTGTCATTGGCGGAACGGGGAGAGAGGGGCGGAAGGAGGTTGAAACTTGAGGGAAGAATGATGAACCGCACGGATACAGAGGTTCCAGCCTTCTGAATTTGGCCGGTGGCATAGGGTATCAACTTGGTTCAAGGTGTTTTTTTGACAACGCTCGAGCATACCATCCCCGACCGCCTTGCCAAGGTATTTTTGGTAGCGGGTTTTGTGGTAATTTCGGCGGGTTGCTTCGGGGCCGGTTGCTTTGGTCGTCAGGTGTATTCTCGGACGAGAGTGCGTCCGTCTCCGAGATCGATTTTCTGGGTTTTTCTGAAAGGAAGGAATTTGCTTTTCGCGGGTGGCGTCATTGGAGGGACGGGGAAGGCAAATTACCGGGTAATTTGCGTGTCGGATTCTAGTTGCCCAGGCTGGGTCAGTGGGACTGCCTCTGCGGGGCAGGGGTTGGCCTCAGGTGGAGGTTGCGGTCAGTGCGGCGGCCCGGGCGTGCAGGCGGGGCAGGGCCTCGGTGCGGCCTAGCCATTCTAGGGCCGGGAGGAGATCGACTCCGTGGGCTTGGCCGGTGGTGAGGACGCGGAGGGGGAAGAGGAGGGCGCCGGGTTTGATGGCGAGGGCGGCGGCGGCGGCGGCGACGGCGGCTTGGATGGAGGCGGCGGACCAGTCGGAGAGGTTTTCTAGGTAGCTGAGGAGGGTGGCGAGGCGGGGGGCGAGGGCGGGTTGGGCGGCGAGTTTGGCGCGGGCGTCATCGGCGATGGGAGCGGCGCCGTCGAAGAGCATGGGGAGGTGTTCGGCGAGTTCGGGGATGGCTTTGATTTTGGGTTGGATGAGGGGGAGGACCTCGCGGAGGCGGGGGTCGTCGGTGCCGGGGAGGGGGGTGGGCTGGGCGAGGAGCCAGGCGATGGCGAGGTGGTCGAAGGAGGGGGCGTCGAGTTTGGCGAGGTACTGGGCGTTGAGCCAGCGGCATTTTTCGAGGTCGAATTTGGCGTTGGAGTGGCCGATATTTTCCCAGCGGAAGAGGGGTTGGATTTCCTCCATGGTGAGGATTTCGCGGTCGTCTTTGGGGGACCAGCCGAGGAGGCAGAGGTAGTTGGCGACGGCTTGGGGGAGGAAGGCGTGATCGATGTAGTAGCTGAGGGCGGCGCCTTGGTCGCGCTTGCTCATTTTGGAGCCGTCGGGGTTGAGGATGAGGGGGATGTGGGCGTAGACGGGGGGGGTGGCGCCGAAGGCTTGGAAGAGTTCGATGTGTTTGCCGGTGTTGTAGATGTGGTCTTCGCCGCGGATGACGTGGGAGATGGCCATTTCGATGTCGTCGACCACGTTGACGAAGTGGAAGATGTAGGAGCCGTCGGGGCGGCGGATGGTCATGTCGGGTTCTTCGCTGCGATCGATGTTGATGTCGCCGCAGATTTGGTCGTGGAGGACGATGGTTTTTTTGGGGGAGCGGAAGCGGACGGCGCCGTTGGGTTCGGTGTAGGTGTGGTCGGCGTCGACGAGTTTTTGGAAGTAGGCGTCGTAGATGGGGCCGCGTTGGCTTTGGTAGTAGGGGGCGTGGGGGCCGTTTTGTTCGGGGCCTTCGTCCCAGTCGATGCCGAGCCAGCGGAGGCCGTCGACGATGGCGGCTTGGGCGGCGGGGGTGTTGCGGGCGGCGTCGGTGTCTTCGATGCGGAGGACGAAGGTGCCGCCGTGGGCGCGGGCGTAGAGCCAATTGAAGAGGGCGGTGCGGGCGCCGCCGACGTGGAGGTAGCCGGTGGGGGAGGGGGCGAAGCGGACGCGGGGAGGGGGGGTGGACATGGGGAGAGGGGGGTGGGGGGCGGAGTTGGGCGGAGGTGGGCTCAGGGGAGGGTGGGAGCGGGGCGCATGGGGAGGCCGCGGGCGGCGAGGTAGGCTTTGGCGGCGGGGATGGTGTATTGGCCGAAGTGGAAGATGCTAGCGGCGAGGACGGCGTCGGCTTGGCCTTCGGTGAGGACGTCGACCATGTGGTCGAGGTTGCCGGCACCGCCGCTGGCGATGACGGGGATGGAGACGGCTTGGCTGACGGCGCGGGTGAGGGCGATGTCGTAGCCGTTTTTGGTGCCGTCGGCGTCCATGCTGGTGAGGAGGATTTCGCCGGCGCCGCGGCGGCAGACTTCGGCGGCCCAGGCGACGGCGTCGAGGGCGGCGGGATGGCGGCCGCCGTGGGTGTAGACTTGCCAGGTGCCGTCGCCTTGGGAGCGGGCGTCGATGGCGACGACGATGGCTTGATTGCCGAAGGCGGCGGCGCCGTCGTTGATGGCTTGGGGGTTTTGGATGGCGGCGGTGTTGAGGCTGACCTTATCGGCGCCGGCGAGGAGGAGGGTGCGCATGTCGGCCACGGTGCGGATGCCGCCGCCGACGGTGAGGGGCATGAAGCAGCGGGCGGCGGTGCGTTCGACGACGTCGAGGAGGGTGCCGCGGCCGTCGGAGGAGGCGGTGATGTCGAGGAAGACGAGTTCGTCGGCGCCCTGGTCGTTGTAGGCGACGGCGCATTCCACGGGGTCGCCGGCGTCGCGGAGTTCGAGGAACTTAGTGCCTTTGACGACGCGGCCGCGATCGACGTCGAGGCAGGGGATGATGCGGCGGGTGAGCATGGAG
>CALQKQ020000376.1 GCA_943331195.2 Akkermansia muciniphila
GCATGGGTGGTATATCCATGATGGCGCAATAACTCCGGGAGGGTGACCACCTCTGGCAGGGTGTCTCGGAAAAACTGCTGGTTGCCCACAATCCCGCTTTGCTCGGGCCGCCAACCCGTCAGCAGGGAAACCCGGCTGGGATTGCACACCGGATACTGCACATAGCTATGAGTTAAGGTCAGCCCGCGCTGCCGCAGGCGGTCTAATGCGGGCGTTTGCACCACCTCGCGCGCGAAGGCCCCCCCGTAGTCGCGCAAGTCATCGGCGATCACTAGCAAGACATTGGGGCGGGCGGCCCCGCCGGCCGCAGTGGCCAGAAATAAGCTGAGTAGGCCGCAGGCGGCTGAGGAAACGTTCATGGGCAGGCAAGCCGCAGTGGGCCGAGCTATCTTCACTCAACCCTGCGCGAATGTCACGCCTTTGCCGGCGCATCACCCGATTCGGCAGCGCCCGCTGCGGGGCCGACTAAGGCTTTACAAAGTTCCCCTTCGCGGGACATGATCTCCTGTCAGCCCTTTTTTCAAATCCATCGCTATGTCCGCTCCCAAATCCTTCCATCTGCCCCTCAGCCGCCGCCGCCTTGTGCAAAGCCTCAGCCTCACCGCAGCCGGCTTGTGGGCCCCCGGCGCTTTCGCGGAACTCCTCACCCTCACCCCCGCCATGACCGAGGGTCCCTTCTTCCCTGACAAACTCCCCCTCGATCAAGATAACGATCTCATCCACCTCACCGATCACACCAGCCCCGCCCTCGGCACCATCACCAACCTCAGCGGCCGCGTCCTCGATAGCAAAGGCCGCCCGCTCAAGGATGCCCTCGTCGAAATCTGGCAGGCCGACGACAAAGGCGCCTACATCCACTCCCAAGGCGCCGGGGCCGCCGGGCGCGACGACGGCTTCCAAGGCTACGGCCGCTTCGAGACCTCCGCCGAAGGAGGCTGGAAATTCCGCACCATCCGCCCCGGCCTCTACACCGGCCGCACCCGCCACTATCACTTCGGCGTGACCATCAAGGGCCAGCCCCGCTTTGTCAGCCAACTCTTCTTCCAAGGCGAAGCCGCCAATGCGAGCGATGGCGTCCTCCGCAGCATCCGCGACGAAGCCCAGCGCGCTTCGGTCATCCGCGAATTCAAACCCGTGGCCGACACCAAAGAGCTCGCCGCCTCCTGGGACATCGTCCTCGGCTTCACGCCCGGCGAAGACGGCGCAGCTAAATAACCGCTCGTTCCCGCCGCGACCCTCCCGTTCAGCCCTGCCCCCGGATCAGCGCCTGCGGCGCCCTCCCATGCTTCGTGCCCATGTCCCCTGCCCCCCCAGCCGCGCCTGCGCTGCTAACGACCTCGCCCCCGGCGCGCCTCAGCTCCCTCGATGCCTTCCGCGGCTTCGCCATGTTCCTCATGGCGGCGGAAATGTTGGGCCTGCCGCGGGTGGCCCGCGCCTTTCCTGACAGCGCGTTTTGGCAAGCCCTCGCCTACCATGGCGAACACGTGGCCTGGCGCGGCGGTTCCCTGCACGACCTCATCCAACCGTCCTTTAGCTTCATGGTAGGGGTAGCGGTCCCCTTTTCGGTGGCCAGCCGACTCGCGCGAGGCCAAAGCCGCTGGGCCATGTGGGGCCACGCCTGCTGGCGCGCTCTGCTCCTGGTCTTGCTCGGGGTGTTTCTGCGCAGCATGAACAAACCGATCACCAACTGGACCTTCGAAGACACCCTCTCCCAAATCGGGCTCGGCTACCCCATGCTGTTCCTGTTAGGCTTTGCCCGCAACAACATTCGCTGGGCCGCACTGGCCGCCTTGCTCGGGGGCTATTGGCTCTTTTTTGTCGGATTTCCCCTGCCAGCGGCGGATTTCAACTACGCGGCCGCCAACGTCTCCGCAGACTGGGCGCACCATGGTTCGGGATTCGCCGCCCACTGGAACCTCAACCGCAATGCCGCCTGGGCCTTTGATGTGTGGTTTCTCAACCTCTTTCCCCGCGTCAGCCCCTTCGTTGGCAATGGCGGCGGCTACAGTACCCTCAGCTTCCTTCCCACCCTGGCTACCATGCTGCTCGGCCTCATCGCCGGATCTTGGCTGCGCCAGGCCTCGACCCCAGCCGCCCCCCTCGCCGCCGACCCGCCCGCAGCTTCCCCCGGCAACGCTCGCCCCCTCCGCGTGACCGCCCGCCTCGTCAGCACCGGCCTCGCGGGCTTGGCCCTAGCCTGGCTGCTCGACGCCACCGGCATCTGCCCCATCATCAAAAAACTCTGGACGCCTGCCTGGGTGCTGTGGAGCGGCGGCTGGTGCTTTCTGTTCATGGCCGCCTTCTACCACCTAGTCGACGAACGCGGCTGGAAACGCGCCGCCTTCCCCCTCGTGGTCATCGGGGTCAATTCCCTCGCCATGTATGTCATGGCCGAAACCATCGCCGGCTTCTTCGCCAAAGCCCTCTACACCCACTTCGGCAAAGCCCCCTTCCTCATCTTCGGCGAAACCTTCGCCCCCATCCTGCACGGTGCCTCCGTGCTCCTGATCCTCTGGCTGATTCTTTTATGGATGCACCGCCGCAGGCTCTGGCTCCGCTTGTGATCCAACCTATCACCCCCCGGATCCACGAGCCCCAGATCGACCCGCTCCCCCCCGCGCCAAGCTGGGCCTGGGCGTCCCCAGAGGGACCGTCCCCCCACGGCGGTGGCCTCCTATTTCACCCTTAAATCAGGCGTCATAACTAATTCAATCGTCATGCACCCGCGTTTGTTTGTCCATCTGGCCTTTGCGCTCGGAATGAGCGCGGTCGGGCTCATCTACCTCCTTTCGGGCCAGTGGCGACCCCGATGGCTCATGAAGGACGCTGATCGCCTCACGAAACGTCAGAGCACCCAACGCGCTTACGCTGTCCTCGCGCTCGGCCTCGCCATCGGCACGGTTTGCTGGTTCCTCCCCTCGGTGCAGCGCTGACTCATCAACCCGCACACCCGCGCAATCACCAACCAAGCACCGGCGCGAAAACAACCCTGCGGCCTTCACCCCACGCCCCCTTCCTCCCAACAAGCCCCTAAAACCCCCACCACGGATCAGAAGGCCACCCCTAACTTGATCGCCGCACTCAGTAAATTGGCGAAATCCAAAAGATCCGAATAACTTAAAAACCTGGCAAACGTCTTGCCAATCCAGTGGGGGTTGCCTATGGTTCACAGTTATCCCGCCCTATCCATTATATACCAGGAAGTTAAAAATCCCGAACCCCACCCACGATGCCACGTCCCCCAATGGATATCCCACCTGATCTGGTGGCATAATAGACTGTTCGCACAAATAAGGTACATGGACATCACCGAGAGCGTTACTCCTTTGCTTCTATCTGATCAGCGATTGGTTTCCGTCTGCACTACAGAGGAACCATTTACCCTGAAGATCGAGAATGCCGGATTGGTCGTTGATTCACTTGAGATACAGTATCCCGAAGGCGGTTTCGCTGGCGGATCCCTGAAAGCTTCGACGACCCAGGCTTTCTTTGTGTTCTCATACTACTCTGGGCAGAGCGAAGAATGTTTTCAGTTATTCCGGATCAAACCCAAACTCCACGAAGTTGCGGCGAGTGGATACATGTATGGTGAAGCTTCCAGTTGCGCATTTTCGCCCGACGAGAAGATTCTTGTGTTCGCTCTGCCGTTCTCGTGTTCCGAGTGGTGGCAGGCTTGGGATGACGAGGAAGTCGGAGTGGACGATGCCGGGCACCGGTTCCTCGACTTTGGAGTTCTCTGTCTTCAACCGACCGAGGGCGGCAACTTTTCAACGCATACTCTTCGCATCACTCCGCCGGATTCGTGGGCGCCAAAAAGAGAAGACTATGATCCGTTCTTGAAGCCAGATTTCCGAGCCATCAATTCTCTTGCAGTCTCGATGCCTTGGGGAGTGGAGGTTTTGACGCTTCCGCTCAATGAGGTTGTACATCTTACTCCGCCAAACGGATGATCATCCGCAACACGATGCGAACAAGATGCTCCATCCAACGGCGGGTAACGCTCCTGTTTGAATTCGGGCTTCCTTGCCCGCCGTGGATGAGCTAGACGTTCGCC
>CALQKQ020000377.1 GCA_943331195.2 Akkermansia muciniphila
CTCTGGAAGTTCTTCTCCGATTCCGAAAAAGCCGCCCTCATCTCCACCCTCGCCATCGAGGAAGGCGACCTCGTCTTCTTCGTCGCCGGCGCCTGGGAAATGGTCTCCACCGTCCTCGGCCGCACCCGCCTCGACGTCGCCACCATGATGGAAATCAACCTCCACAACCGCGCCTACAACTTCCTCTGGGTCGTCGACTTCCCCCTCCTCGCCTACAGCCCCGAAGACAACGCCTGGGTCGCCGTCCACCACCCCTTCACCCGCCCCAAAGCCGAAGACCTTCCCCACCTCGAAGCCGGCGACTACGCCAAGGTCCGCGCCATCGCCTACGACGTCGTCCTCAACGGCTACGAACTCGGCGGCGGCTCCATCCGCATCCACGAAAAAGACCTCCAAGCCAAAATGTTCAGCGTCCTCGGCATCTCCCCAGAAGAACAACAAGAAAAATTCAGCCACCTCCTCGACGCCTTCCGCTTCGGCGCCCCTCCCCACGGCGGCCTCGCCCTCGGCCTCGACCGCATCGCCATGCTCGTCAGCGGCGAAGACAGCATCCGCGAAGTCATCGCCTTCCCCAAAAATAACAAAGGCGCCGACCTCATGACCGAAAGCCCCACCAAAATCGACTTCAAACAACTCCGCGAAGTCTACGTCCAAAGCACCTGGAAGGAAAAATCCAAAGAGGACTAACCTCCCTCAGGCCCCATTCCCCGCGCCAGCGGCCCCGCGCTTTCCCCCGCCCGCCCAGCGACATCGCAGGACCTCAAAGCTCCCCGGCACCCCCGCGCCTTGCCGACTCCACCTTCCCCGCCAATTCCCCCCCCACCAAGCTCGGAACACCCGCCCCAAGCCCGCCGCCCGCCCCCTCAGCGATACGCCGCCACCGGCTTCGGAACCACCCCCAACTCCGCATAGTCAAAGCCGCTCTCCAATGGCTGATAATCCCCCACCAGCGCCACACTGCGGCTCGCCTCAATCTCCGCCTCCATCCCCATCCCCCAATACAACGCATTCACAATCAAACGCCGCAGCCCCTCGCATTCCAAATCCTGCCCGCTTCCCATAGTCGACTGAAACACCCGCGCACGCTTCCCTGCGCTCGTCTCCCAATACTTAAACCAAGCCACCGGCAACGGCTCTAACGCCACATTCGGCGCGTCCTCCCGCTTCCTCCCCATCAGCGGCTGCCCCCACACCAAGGCCGTGCACCCCGCCGGCAGCCCCTTCCCCTCCGGATACGTCCGGTAGACATCCGAGTTCCCCCAGATGTCCTTCACCCCGCGCAAAATCGGATGCCCCGCCTGCTCCGGCACCAAAATCCCCCGCGTCGAATCCGCATGCCAATTCCCGTGGTGCCCCATAAATCCCCCTCCCAACACATCCTGCCCCCAGTCCACCGGCTTGCCCTTTATCTTGTAGGGCAGCGCCCCGTGAAACCCGTGATTCCCCGTGCGCAGCGAAAGAATCGGCTTCCCCGAATCAATATACTTCACAATCATCTCCCGCTCCCCCATCGGCAAGGTCAACAGCCTCGGGAAAAAAATCACCGCATCCGCCGCCGCCAACTGCTCCAACCCCGGAATGTGATGCTCCTGAAAAACCTTCCCCTTCTCCGGATACACCGGCATCGTCGGATCCACTTCCCCCTTCTCATTCACCCCAAATAACACCGTGCAGTCAAACCCATGATGCGCACTCAACATCCGCGCCATCATCGGCATCGACTGCTCACTGCGATACTCCTGGTCCGCCGCCATCAACACCACCCGCCGCCCCTTCCCCGGACCCTCACCCCCCGGATAACGCAACCACGGCGCACCCTCCCCAGCCCAGCCCCCTCCCGCCGCAGCACCAAAAGTAAATAAACCAACAAGGCACGACAGCAACGTTGACATAGTTTTAGAAGTTCCCCTCACCCCTCCCCCATCCGCGCCCCCCTGCAAGCCAGCATTCTCCCCCCCCTTCCCCGCCCATGCTCCGCTCCCTCGCCGCCCTCCTCGCCGCCCTCGGCCTCGCCGCCCCCGCCCGCGCCGCCGACCCCTTCGCCGAAATGGTCCGCTCCTCCCCCTGGCTCAGCCCCGCCGAAGCCGCCCACTCCTTCTCCCTCCCCGAAGGCTTCGCCATCCAGTTAGTCGCCGCCGAACCCGACATCGGCAAACCCATCTCCATCAGCTTCGACGCCTCCGGCCAACTCTGGATCGCCGAAACCCGCAGCTACCCCCTCGTCCCCGACCCCGCCCACCCCCCCAACGACGCCATCCGCATCCTCTCCGATTTCCAAAGCGACGGCCGCCCCCGCCACAACCACCTCTTCGCCGACGGCCTCTCCGTCCCCGACGCCGTCGCCCCCTACCGCCAAGGCGCCCTCGTCTTTACCATGCCTAACATCGTCTCCCTCCAAGACACCGATGGCGATGGCCGCGCCGACCTCCGCGAAACCGTCCTCGGCCCCTTCGCCGTCAACGACACCCACAACATGGCCAACAACTTCCGCCGCGGCTTCGACGGCTGGATCTACGGCGGCCAAGGCGTCGGCAACCAATCCGCCCTCACCGGCCGCGACGGCCGCCCCTTCCGCATGAGCGGCGGCGCCTTCCGCTTCCGCCCCGACGGCCACTCCATCGAAAAATTCAGCGACGGCCAAGCCAACGTCTTCGGCCTCTGCTTCGACCCCCTCGGCAATCTCTTCACCTCCGATTGCCACTCCATGCCCATCTACCAAAACATCTACGGCGGCTTCTACCCCGTCTTCGGCAAGCCCCACGACGGCCTCGGCTACGCCCCCCAAATGCTCGAGCACAACCACGGCTCCACCGCCATCTCCGGCCTCATCTCCTGCGAAGAACCCCTCTGGCCCACCGAATTCCAAGGCAATTTCCTCCTCGGCAACGTCGTCACCAGCCGCATCAACCGCGACCGCATCGCCGAACTCGGCTCCACCAAAGTCGCTATCGAAATGCCCGACCTCCTCCAGTCCCGCGACCCCTGGTTCCGCCCCGTCGACCTCCAATTCGGCCCCGACGGTGCCCTCTACATCGCCGACTTCTACAACCGCATCATCGCCCACGTCGAAGTCCCCCTCGACCACCCCGGCCGCGACCGCCAAAGCGGCCGCCTCTGGCGCATCGTCAAACTCGGCCCCGACGGCCAACCCCTCCTCCGCTCCCGCACCCCCTTCCCCTCCCTCAGCCTAACCCAACAAATCCAACAACTCGGCGACCCCAGCCTCGCCCACCGCCTCGCCGTCCTCAACAACCTCGCCGACCGCGCCGACCCCGCCCTCCCCGACACCCTCCGCCTCGCCAGACAAAACGACCCCGCCAACCTCCCCCTCCAAGCCGCCTCCCTCTGGCTCCTCGAACGACTCGGCATCCTCACCCCCCCAGAACTCGCCGCCGCCGCCCACCACCCCGACCGCCTCCTCCGCTCCCACGCCCTCCGCATCCTCACCGAGCGCCCCCTCTGGCAAACCCTCGAAACCTCCCTCGTGCTCGAAGCCCTCCGCGACCCCGACGGCTTCGTCGCCCGCGCCGCCGCCGACGCCCTCGCCCGCCACCCCTCCCCCGCTTTCCTCACCCCCCTCCTCGCCCTCCACCACCGCGCCCCCGCCGCCGACACCCACCTCGTCTACCAAGTCCGCAAGGCCCTCCGCGACCAACTCCTCCTCCCCGAAAGCTTCCCCCTCCTCGCCTCCCTCTCCCTCAGCCCAGCCGACGTCGCCGCCATCGCCGACGTCGCCCTCGCCCTCCCCTCCCCTCCCGCCGCCGCCTTCCTCGCCCAGCGCCTCGCCTCCCTCTCCCCTCCCGCCTCCCCTCCTCCCGACTGGCTCCGCCACATCGCCCGCTACCTCGACCCCGCCCAACTCGACCCCCTCGCCAGCTCCCTCGCCGCCCCCTCCTCCTCCGACCCCGCCGCCCAACTCGCCCAATTCGAAGCCGCTCGCCAAGGCCTCGATCAGCGCGGCCTCCCCCTCAGCCCCGCCTTCCTCGCCTGGGCCACCCACGTCGCCCACCGCCTCCTCGCACCCGCCACCCCACCCCA
>CALQKQ020000378.1 GCA_943331195.2 Akkermansia muciniphila
CAGAGATGCTAACGCGCGACCCGGAAAACCGGGAACTGACCCGCCAGAGCCGCTTCCGCGTGGACGCGGAATTCGTGCGCGATTACGCCCTAACTACGGCCCGCCTCTTGGTCCCGCAGATAGGCGGCCTCAGCACCAAGCCCTACCAGCCCGAGGGCTACTGGGAAAATCTCAATTTCCCCGCCCGCACCTGGCTGCCCTCCACCGGGGCTAGCCAATACCGCCGCGGCCTCTACACCTGGTGGCAGCGCATGTTCCTCCACCCGGCGATGCTAGCCTTCGACGCTCCCTCGCGGGAGGAATGCACCGCCGAGCGCGTCCGCTCCAACATCCCCCAGCAGGCCCTGGTGCTGCTCAACGATCCTAGCTTCGTCGAAGCAGCCGGGGCCCTCGCCAGCCGCGTGCTCGCCGAAGGCCCCGCCGACGACGCCGGGCGGGTCGCTTGGCTCTGGCGCGAATCCCTCCAGCGGGCCCCCTCCTCCGAAGAGAAGGCTACTCTGCTAGGGCTTCTCGCGAGCCACCGCGCCGCCTATCAGGCGGATCCCGCCGCCGCGCAAAGCCTCGGCCAAGTCGGCGCCGCCGCCCCCTCCCCGGCCGCTGCCGCAGAGCAGTCCGCCTGGACCAGCGTGGCCCGCGTCGCCCTCAACCTCCACGAATTCATCACCCGGTCCTAAACCCGTCCCGCCCCATGAAATCCTCCTCCGCCTACTCGCCCCTCCATCGCCGGGCCTTCCTCTCCCGCGCCACCTATGGCTTCGGAGCCGCCGCCCTAGCCAACTTGTGGGGCGGGCCGACCGCAGCCCCCGCCGCAGGCCATCCCGGCATCCTCAGCTCCACCCATCTCCCCGCCCGCGCTAAGCGCGTCATTTTCCTGAGCATGGCGGGCGGCCCCTCCCATTTAGAAACCTTCGATCCCAAGCCCGTGTTGGCCCGCATGGACGGCCAGCCCATGCCCGAAAGCATGACCAAGGGCCAGCAGATCGCCCAGCTCCAAGGACAGGCCTTGAAGTGCTTCGCCCCCCAGATCGGATTCAAAAAATACGGCAAGTCCGGCCAGGAATTCAGCGAACTCCTCCCCCTGTTAGGGACGATGGCGGACGAAATGTGCATCGTGCGCTCCGTCTATACCGAGGCCATCAATCACGACCCCGCTCACATGTTCATGAACACGGGCTCGCAAATCGCGGGCCGCCCCTCCATGGGGGCCTGGGCGACCTACGGGCTGGGGAGCGAAGCGGAAAATCTCCCTGGTTTCGTGGTCCTCACCTCCAACGGACGCGGCGGGCAAAACCAGCCGATCGCCGCGCGGCAATGGGCGAGCGGCTTCATTCCCAGCCGCTTCCAAGGCGTGCATCTGCGCGGCAAGGGCGACCCCGTGATGTATCTCAACGCCCCTCCGGGAGTGAGCCGCGAGCGCCAGCAGGACGTGGTCGGTGCCATCAACGCCCTCAATGGCCAGCACCTCGCCGACGTGGGCGACCCGGAGATTGCCACCCGCATCGCCCAATACGAAATGGCCTTTAAATTGCAAGCTAGCGTGCCGGAATTGATGGACCTCGCCAAGGAACCCGCCTCGGTCATGGACCTCTATGGCTGCAAACCAGGCGACGGCAGCTTTGCCTACAATTGCCTGCTGGCCCGCCGCCTCGCCGAGCGCGGCGTCCGCTTCATTCAGCTCTATCACAAAGATTGGGACCACCACGGCGACATCAAACAGGGCGTCACTTACAAGGCCGAAGAAATCGACCGCGCCTGCATGGCTCTCCTCACCGACCTCAAACAGCGCGACATGCTCAAGGATACCCTGGTCATCTGGGGCGGCGAATTCGGCCGCACTCCCATGTCCCAGGGCAATGGCCGCGATCACCATAACAAGGGCTTCAGCGTCTGGATGGCGGGCGGCGGCATCAAGCCCGGCATCAGCTACGGTGCCACCGACGAACTCGGCTATCAAGCCGTGCAGGACCCCGTCGACGTCCACGACCTCCACGCCACCATGCTGCAACTCCTCGGCGTCGACCACCTGCGGCTCACCTACCGGTTCCAAGGCCGCGACTACCGCCTAACTGACATCAAAGGCAAGGTCCTCACCCCCATCCTCGCCTAGAGGCGCAGCAACACCGGGCTTCACACGCCGCGCTCGCTCGGATACTTATTGGGGAGGCCGCCTGGCAAAGCGGTGCCTGGCGGGGCGAATCGTTATGCCCCCAAGGCCCGCAAATTGGCCTCATAGGCGCTGCGGCTGGTGACTTCGCTGGCGGTGGGCAAGGGGCGGGCCACGATGAGTCCGGCATGGCTGCTGAAGCTATTGAGATACCCGGAGATGGTTTGGTCTAACACCACTTCGCGGTGGTTCTTGGAAGCGTGCATGAATCGCGCCTGCCCTCCGCTGCGCGCGATGAGACCCACATGCGAGCAAACCCCACCTTGGTCTTTGGCCACGATCCCCGCAATGTCGCCGTCCTGCAGTTTGGCTTCGATTTTGGCCACGTCATGCTTGGGAATGTACCACACCGGCAGCGCGTTCACCCGGGCCTCGAGCCGCGCCATTTGCGGGCGCAATTCCGGATTGCAGCGCAGGTAGCGGTAGCCTTTCCAAAGAATCGTCATCTCGCGGCTTTCCCGCCCCTCCAAGCGCACCGCCCCCCCGAGGCGGCGGGTGATGTCTTGCACATTGCCCCGGGCCTCATTGTCCACAAACCACTCGTTGAGATAGTGAATCCTCTCCAGATAGTTGCCTTGGCAGCGCCCCGCCCGATAGCGGGTCCACTGGATTTCCTTGAGCAAATCCTGCGGCGCATAAGCCGCCCGGGGCCGCTCTAACAAGCGCGCCATGCCCAGGGCAAGTTCAAAAAAAGTCCAGCAATCCAAGCCGTTGAAGTTAGCGGAGGGGCACTCAATGCGATCGTCAATTTCAAGAGTGAAGCCGACATAGGGAATCCCCAAGCACTCCCGCCCCAACAGGGCCAGACGCGCCCCGATGGGCCGCCGCCCCCAACCAGCCGCCTGGGCCTTGGCCATGATGTTGTGGAACCGAGCCGGATTCACAAACGTGGTGTCCATGGGCAGGTGGTCGACGCCCGCGACCGCTCGCGCGGCCGGGGCGCCCGCGGCAGCAGCGAGCCAAAGAAAACGACGGCGGGCAAGTTTCATGGGCGCGACTCTACCATCGTTTGGGCCGCCGCGCCAGTCGAGACCGGCCCCGCGAAGTCATCGCTCCACCGCCCGCACCGACCCTTTAAGGGGCGGCCTTGGGCAGGGCATCCCATTTAGCCTGCAGCGCAGCCAGGGCGGCGGCGGCGTCGGCGGCCGCTTTGATGGCCGCCGCTTTGTCGGCTTCAAGCGCACCAAGCGATTGGCGCAGCGCCACCACGGCGGCTCCGGACTCGCGCTGCTGCCGGGAGGATTCCTCCTGGGCTCCCACCATGGCGGTCTCCGCTTGGGTTGCAGCCGCAGCGGCATCTTGGATGGTTTTCTTGAGCTGCGCCGCGAGCTCGCGCCCCATGGCCTCTTGGTTAGCGGCGCGTGATTGCGCCTGGCTGCTCTCTTTTTGCGCCTGGGCGAGCTCAGCCGTGAGGCGGGCGTTTTGTTCTTGAAGCTGGGTGGCGCGGGCTTCCGCTTTCGCGAGGTTTTCCTTGAGCCCTTGCGCCATCGAGGAAACCCGCTGGCTATCCTGCTCGACGCGAAGGGTGAGGCCGGAAAGCTCCGCTTGGCTAGCAGCCGATTTTTTGGCGTCGGCGGCACCCACCAGGGCGTTGATGCCGAGCACCGCGAGGGCGGCCGTGCCTAGCGGCATCCAGCGCTCCCAGGCGATCGGAGGCGGGCCAGCCGGGCGCGCGGCCGGCGGCGCAGCTGGCGCCGCAGCGGGAAGCACGGCGCTGGCTAGGGAGGCGGCGTATTGCGCGGCGGTGAAGCCGTTTTTCATGGGCAGAGGCGTCACCTGTCCGGGGCGCGTCCACAGCGTGAAGGCTTTGTTGCGGGCCAAGACGATGCGCTTGGCGGCGGCGGGTGCCGGGGACGCCGGCTC
>CALQKQ020000379.1 GCA_943331195.2 Akkermansia muciniphila
CCCCCGCAAAAGCGTGCGGCAAGTGATTCGGCCCCGCCACCAACACCAACATCGCCCCGCGCTGCCCCACGCAATCCCGCAGGATCGCCCACGTCTCCGCCGTCACCGCTTCCGGCGGCACATCTCCCAAAATGATCACATCAAACTTCCTCCACTCCTCCGCACTAGCCGGAAGTCGCGTGGCCTCAGATTGCCCAAAAGGACGTCCCGCCGCCGCCGCCAGCTCCGGCAGCGGATCCGCGCCCGCCACCTGGTCCGGGTGCAACAGGACATACTGGAGCTGCACCGACTTGTCCCGGCTGTCGAAAAGATTGCGCAAATAGCGAAACTCCCAACGCGGATGGTCATCAATCAGCAGCACGTTCGTGCGATCATCGCTCACCGCAGCCTCAAAGCTCCACTCGTTATTCTGCGGAAATTGCTCGCCCTCCACCGGGTCTATTCTCACTTTCCAACCATAGATTCCCTTGGCCTCAGGCGTGTCGTCCAGCCGCAGCGTGGTGCGCCAGGCATCGTCCGGCACCTTGAGCACTTCCTCCTTCACCACCTGGTCGCCCCGCCGCAGGCTCACCTTGACCTCCTGGCCGCGCAGGCGGTCCAACTTTAAATCCACCTTGACCCGCAGCCGGTCTCCCAAAAAAATGCTTTGCGGATGGCTCACTTCGACAATGGCCGCATCCTTGGCTCCCGCCGCACTCCCCACTAACACCGGCACCACCGGCGAGCCCTGATTCCCCAAGCTCCGCGCCACCACGTCGGGCGGCACCGCCCCATTGTGCCGGGCATCCGACAGCAACACCACCCCCGCGAGGCTCTCCGCCGCATAGGCCTGCTGCACTTTTTCCAGAGCCCCCGTGAGGTCGCTGCGGCCCCGCAAGGCACTGCCCACCGGTGCCGCCTGCGGCAGACTAGCGCTCTCCACCGAGTCCTCTCCAAATTGCCGAAAGCGCACCGTGTATTTCGCCTGCAGCTGCGCCAAAAGCGACGCCTTGCCATCCACTTGGCGCTGCAGCGCCTCCACCGCAAGATCCCGCCGCGAGCGCGCCGCCGCCGCCCCAATCTGCTGGCGCACGTCCGCTGGCAGGCTTTCGTAAAAGCGCTCGTCAAGCTGCGCCACCAACGGCCCCGAACCCGCTGCCGCCCGGCTGGCCGCGCCCGCCGCATCGCGCAGCGCCGCCCGCAACTTGCGGCCTTCGCCCCCGGCCACCGCTTCGCGCCCCTGCTGCAAGGCCTGCTGCAGGAAATCCACCGCATCGCGCCGCACCGCCCGCAGGCTCCGCTTCAACTCATCCGGCAACGGTTTCACCGCCTCCTGGCCCTCATCCAACGAACCCGCCGCCGCCCGACTCCAGGCCAACCCATCCGCGAGAACCTGTTGCAGCCGCTCCTGCTCCGCCCCAATCATCGTCTTGGCCGCCGCCTCATTGACCCCGTCGCTCGGCCGCACCCACTCCGCCGCCGCCTCCAAGCGAGCCGCTAGGGTGCCCGCCGCCTCCATTTGACCCCCTAGCAAGGGCCGCTTCTCCTGGCCCCCCAATCCCAAAAAGGCCCCAAGCCCCAAGCGCTCGCTCACCGGCATCTGCACGTCCGCCTGCTGCATCGATTCCGATTCATCCAGTAACACCACCACATTCCGGTCCACTTGGCGCGTCTCCTTGCGCGAAAAAACCGGCTGCACCAAAATCGTCAGGACCGCCGCCGTGCTCAGGCAGCGCAGGCCACTCAGCCAGCGCCCCACTCGGGGAGAAACCAGCCGCTTTTCCCATTGATAGAGCCCTAGCACGGCCTCGATCGCCAGCCCCCCCAACAACCCATGCACCGCTAGCGGCCAGGTCGTCTCCAACAATAAATGCCGTCCCACCGCCTGCCACAGCGCCCACCCACTCAGCGACCCCAGCGCCACCCGAACGACCGCACCCAACACCTTCGCCCCCCCCGTCCGCCACCACCGCGCCCCCTTCCAGTGCACCAAACCCCATGTCAAAAAAAGCACCGCCGCCAGCCCCCACACCAAAGCCGGATGAATATCGCTGCCAAGCAGATCAGGTCGCAAAGTCGGAGCCGAGTTCATAATCAAAAAGCAATGTGGCGCTCAGGGGCCGCCAGGCGGTGTTTCACAAAAGGGAAAAAATCAGTGTTAGAAGTGAGATGTTGCGTGGTGACCCCATGACTTCAGGCCCGCTCTCGGACCCGCTCCAGCTGGGCTTTAAACGCCGCCGAGGGCTCAAAACGATGCTCAAAACTCACCTCCTCAGTCTCCCCGCTGCGCCGGTTCAGCGCGATCCAGCGGCTTAAGGCAATCTCTCCCAATAATAAAAAGAGAGCCCCGCAAGCCAGATACTTCCACAGCTCCTCGCCAAATTGCTGCCCGCGCAGCGCCGCCAGCGCGTCCGCCGCACTCGTCGGCTCCACCAGCCGCAGGTGCCGCCGCAACACCGCCAACTCCCCCTCCCCGAGAGGCTTCAGGCGGCTTTCCGCCACATCGTCTTCCACCGTAAACGGAATCGTCCCGTCCTCCGCGAGCAGGCGCCGAAACGACGCCGCACTTCCCGCCGGCACCGCCATCCGATAAAGCCCCGGCCCAAGCCCTCCCCCTAACTGCGCCACCATCCCGCCCCGCGTGAAAAGCAATTCCGCCTGGCGCCCCCGACCATCCGGTCCCGCCACCTCCCAGCGCCCCGCCGCCAGCCCCCCCGCATCCGGCGCAAATGGGCTCAAGGCCTCCGCCGGGATCACTTCCCGCCCTTGGCTCTGACTGCGCCAAAAAAGCTGCATCGAGGCCCCGCCGCTGCGATCAGAAAACTCCAGCCGTATCGGATAGGCCCGGCCCGCCTCTAGCTTGATGCGGCCTTCCCCGCCCCGCTCAAACAAGGTCTTCCCATCAATCGTCAACGATAAGGCGTCGTCCCCCCAGCCATCAAAAAGATACTCCTCAGAATACTTCGGCACCACCATCCCGGTCCACCGCGCCGAAAAATCCGCCGGCACCCCCGGCCCCGGCGACTGATCGCCCCACTGAAAGTCCAACTTGCGATCGATCCTCACTAACACTGGCGAGGAGAGCTGCCGCCCCTTGAAATATTCGCCCCGCAGCCCCCCCTCCTCGCGCCCCGACGTCAGCGGAAAACTCAACTGGCCCGCCGGAGCTCGGTTGAGCGGCTGCCCATCGGGATTAGCTAGGTGGTATACCAGCTGATGCACCAGCGGCACGAAGGCTTGCCGCGAAGGCAAATTCGATCCCTGCGCATCCAAGTTCACACATGTCATCAGGACACTGCCAAACCCAAACCGGCGGCCCACCAACAGCGGATCCCCATTGGCCAAACGCGCCGCCGTAAAGCCATCCTCCCCACTGCTCTCCAAGCGCCACGAGCGATTAAATAACGCCCCACCCAAATCGCTCTGCCGTGGATCTGCCACCACCGCCAAGGCCGGATGCACAAAACTAGCTAGGGCCACCCCGATCGGTTCCTCACTGATCCGCTCCGCCCCCAGCCGCGCCGGCAAAAAGGCTTGTCCCGCCGCATCACGCCATTGGTTATAAAACTCGGGCAGGGCCCCGCGCCCCGGTGCCACCAGCAGCCCCCCCCCGGCCTGCACCCACGACGCCAAGCGCCGTGCGCTGGACTCCGCCAACTTCGGCACATCGCAGAGCATCACCACCCCATAAGGCGCAAACGATTCCACCGAAGCCACCCGACTCAACGGCAGCACCTCAGGATCCAAGGCCACCAATGCCTTCTCCTTCGCCGACGCCCCTCCCGAATCAAGAGTTAGGGCCGAAGTCGGTGCCAGGGCCAGCGCCGCAAAGCTCCCCGCCCGCTCCAAAAAGGGCCCCCCAGGATTGCCGTCCACAATCAATACCCCAAGCCGATCGATCACTTGGCAAACGCTCGCCGCAGTATTGTCCAGCGCCAAGTCGTCCGCCACCGGCAGGTGAGCCTCCACCACCGAGCTGCCCGGACGCTTGAACTGATGCCAAAAGCGCACCGTCTGGCGCGCTCCCGGTGGCAGTTGCCCCAAGC
>CALQKQ020000380.1 GCA_943331195.2 Akkermansia muciniphila
AGAGGGGCGGCTGGGGGCCTTGGTGGGGGTGCCTTCGGGGGGGCGGATGTATTACCGCTTGGAGGTGAGGTTTGCGCCGTGAGGTGGGGCGAGGGTGGGAGCGGTGCCTTGGAGGATTTGGACGGGGTTGCCGTTGTCGACCCATTCGAAGAAGAATTTGGCGGGGTTGAGGCCGTCGAGGGGGAGGCGGATGCAGCCGTGGGAGGCGGGGAAGCGGGGGACGGAGGGGTAGCCGTGGATGAAGATGTGGCCGTTGATTTGAACGCTGTAGGGCATGGGGGCGTTCTGGTATCGGGAGGAGTAGTGCATGCGGGCGCGGAAGGGGCCGGCGGAGAAGTGGCCGGTGGGGGTGCGGTTGTTGCGGCCGGAGCTGATGTGGGTTTGGAGGACGAGGCGGCGGCCTTGCCAGGCGCGGAGTTGTTGTTCAGCGAGGTTGATTTCGACGCGTTTGGGGCTGGTGAGGAGGGTGCATTCGTAGAAGCCGCGGCGGATGCGGGTTTGGCCGGAGGGGTCGAGGGGGGCGAAGGCGGCGCCGGCGAGTTGGAGGCTGTGGGTGTGGAGGAGTTCGCGGCCGTCGTTGAGTTGTTTGAGGGAGCCTGGGGGGACGGTGGTTTGGTGGAATTGGATGCACTGGCCGGCGGGGTTGCGGCGGATGGTGAGGTGGAGGGCGTCGGCGATTTCTTGGAGGGGGACGTAGCGGGAGGCGGGGTCGGCGGCGAAGGTGACGGCTTCGAGGGTGGGGCCGGCGGTGGCGGGGGTGGGGCGGCCGAGGGAGAGCGCGAGCAAGCCAGCCAGGGCGAGGAGGTGGTGCTTCAGGGGTGGGGAGAAGGGGGGTTAGGTCGGCAGGGACACTATAGCTGATCTCCGACCCAGCGCACGGCGTAGTGGACGAATTCGGTGGTATTTTTGAAGCCGAGTTTTTCTTTGATGTGGGCGCGGTGGGTATCGGTGGTTTTGAGGCTGATGGAGAGTTCTTGGGAGATGGAGCGGTTGTCTTTGCCTTGGCCGGTGAGGCGGAGGATTTCGAGTTCGCGGGCGGTGAGTTTGGTGAGGAGGGAGCCGGGGGGGGCGGAGCGGGGGCGGGAGAGGGATTCGAGGATGGAGGTGGCGGTGCGGTCGCTGGCGTAGACGTGGCCGAGGAGGACTCTGGTGATGGCGAAGAGGATGGTGTCGGGGTCTTCTTGTTTCATGATGTAGCCGCGGCCGCCGGCGCGGAGGACGCGTTCGGCGTAGAGGGTTTCATCGTGCATGGAGATGACGAGGACGTGGGTATTGGGGGCGAGGGCGAGGAGGTCTTGGAGGAGGTCGAGGCCGCTTTTGCCGGGGAGGCTGATGTCCATGAGGACGAGGTCTGGGGCGAGGCGGAGGATGGCGGCGAGGGCTTGGGGGGCGCAGGCGGCGGTGCCGCAGACGACGAGGTCTGGGATTTGGCTGACGACGCTGCTGAGGCCTTCGCAGAAGACGGGGTGGTCGTCGACGAGGAAGACGGTTTTGGGGGTGGGAGCTAGGGGGGGGCTAGGAGGGCGGGGAGGCATGGGGCCGGGTGGGGTGGCGTTTGGGGAGGAGGGGGAGGATGCAGGAGACGGTGGTGCCTGGGGAGGAGGGGTTATTTTGGATGGTGAGGGTGCCGCCGATCATGTCGCAGCGGTAGTTCATGATGCGGCGGCCCATGCCTAGGGGTGCGGCGTGGTGGTGGGGGAGGCCGGAGCCGTTGTCGCGGATGGAGAGGACGAGTTGGTGTTTGTTGGAGGAGAGTTCGATGAGGACTTCTTTGGCTTGGCCGTGTTTGACGCTGTTGCTGAGGGCTTCTTGGGCGATGCGGTAGAGGTGGGTGGCGGTGGTATTATTTTCGAGGGGGACGGGTTTGGGGCAGATGAGGCGGCAGGAGATTTGGAACATTTCTGCGGTGCGGGCGACGAGGTCGCGGAGGGCGGTGACGAGGCCGGCGGGTTCTGGGGCGACGGGGTGGAGGCCGCGGGCGAGGCCTCTGGTGAGGGCGACGGATTTTTTGAGGAGGTCGGTGATGCGGGTGGCGGCGGCGACTTCAGGGGCGTTGGTTTTGGCGAGGTTTTTGACGTGGACGGCGCACATCATACTGGCGGCGGCGAGTTGTTGACCGAGGTCGTCGTGGAGGTCGCGGCCGATGCGTTGTTGTTCGCGTTCACTGACTTCGAGGATTTCCTCTTCGAGGCGAAGGCGTTCGTCCATTTGGAGGCGGAGTTGTTGATTGGCCTGGAGGAGTTCGGCGGTGCGTTGGGCGACGCGGGATTCGAGTTTGGCGTTGAGTTGGGAGATGAGTTGTTCGGCTTGTTTGCGTTGGGTGATGTCGAGGTGGGCGATGACGACGGAGTGAGGAGGGGGGCCGGAGAAGGGGGTGATGTAGCCGACGAACCAGCGGTCTTGGTCTGGGTCTTGATCTGGGGCGTGGCAGCTGTATTCCATGGAGAAGCGTTCGAGTTTTCCTTGGATGACGAGGCGGATGGAGTGGGCGAAGTGGGCGGCTTCGGTGGAGCCGGAGGAAGTGCAGGCGTCGAGGTAATTGGTGCCGAGGGGGGGGCACTGGGAGGTGGAGCAGGGGGATTGGGTTTGTTTATCCCAGGATTGATTGGTGCTGATGACGAAGCCGTTTGGGTCGAGGACGCCGAGGCAGGCGGGGGTGGCTTCGAGGGTGGATTGGGCGAGGCGTTGGGCGTCGCGGAGGCGGAGTTCGGTTTGGCGGCGTTCGGTGATGTCGCGGACGGAGGCGATGTAGAGGGGGCCGTGGTCGGTATCGAGGGGGCTGAGGCTGATTTCGGTGGGGAATTCGGTACCGTTTTTGCGGAGGGCGAGGAGGTCTTGGTCTCCGAGGCCCATGCGGCGGGATTGGGGGTTTTGGTGGTAGGCGATGCGGTGGCGGATGTGGGCTTGGCGGAAGCGTTCGGGGATGAGGTTTTCGAGGGGGAGGCCGATGAGTTGTTCGCGGGAGTAGCCGAAGAGTTGGACGGTTTGGGCGTTGACGAGTTCGACGAGGCCGCGCTGGTTGACGATGATCATGGCGTCGGGGGCGGATTCGAGGAGGCCGCGGAATTTGGCTTCGGCGCGTTTGCGTTCGGTGATGTCGCGGATGGAGTGGATGGTGAGGAGGCCTTCGGGGGCGTGGAGGGGGCTGAGGGCGACTTCGGAGGGGAATTGGGAGCCGTTGCTGCGGAGGCCGGGGAGTTCGAGGCGTTGGTCGAGGAGGTCTTGGCTGCGGGGGTTGGCGTGGAAGGCGGCGCCGTGTTGGGTGTAGAGGGGGAGGGCGGCTTGGGGGATGAGGTGTTGGATGGGTTGGCCGATGAGTTCGCTGCGTTCGTAGCCGAAGAGGCGGAGGGCTTGGACGTTGACGAGTTGGATGATGTTTTGGGGGTCGGTGATGAGGATGGCGTCGGGGGCGGCTTCCATGAGGTTGCGGAAGCGTTGGTCGGCGTTTTTGCGGTTGGTGATGTCGCTGGAGATGCCGCAGAATTGGCTGGGGCGGCCGTTGTGGTAGCTGAGGACGATGCCGCGAACGGAGAGCCAGGAGAGGCGGCCGTTGCGGTGCATGATGCGGTAGTCGGCTTGGAGATCTGGGGTGGAGCCTTCGATCCAGGCGTGGAAAGCGGCGCGGGCGGGGACGAGGTCGTCGGGGTGGATGGCGGATTCCCAGACGAGGGGATTGGCGTAGAGTTCTTCAGGAGAGATGCCCCAGATGCGTTCGAAGGCGGGGTTGACGTAGGTGATGCGGATGGGGTCGGCGGCCATGAACCAGATGATTTCGCCGATATTTTCTGCCATGAGGCGGAACTTGGCTTCGCTGACGCGGAGGGCTTGTTCTGCTTGGTGTTGTTGGGAGATGTCGAAGATGGCGGTGCGGCACCAGGTGGGGCGGGTGTTGGAGTCGCGGGAGCGGCTGGTGGCGAGTTGGACTTGGCGGGATTGGCCTTGGTGGTTGAGGAGTTGGAGGGAGGCGAGTTGTTGGGTGGGGGAGTGGCGGGCGTCCCAGAGGTGTTTGAGGAA
>CALQKQ020000381.1 GCA_943331195.2 Akkermansia muciniphila
CCGGGCCGCAGATCCAGAGCGCCAACGGCGCGGCCTACGCTAGCCCAGGGCAACGCCCTGGGTTTCCCCAGTCAAAAAGCCAACAAAGCCCTGAAGGGGCGACCTGATCATTGGCCCCCCCCTTCAGGGCTTGCTTAACACCAATCACCTGCCAAATGGCCACGCCTCCCGCGCTATCGCTCCGCGCCCGCCGAAGGCGACAGGCCACTCACGATTTCTAGGGAAACGGCAGCGGCCACCCCTGGCGCGCGCGTCCCGCCAAGGCCGCGCCGCCGCCCTGCCGCCGCGCCGCCGCCGCCACTTACTTCTCCGCTGGCGCGGCCTCCCCCTTCTCGGGATCCTTCGCCTTGCTCGGAGCCGCCCCCTTTTCCGGCGTCTCCGCCTTGTCGGAAATCTCCGGCCTCAGGAACATGCGGTTCTCCTTGTAGCTGATCACCGTGTCCAACTCCCGCAGAAAATCCGCCCCGAAAATGGCGTCGTAGGTCCCCTGCCCTTCCAGCGTCTGCGAGTCTTTGAAGAGATCCGCCGAGGTGACCTCCCGGTTTTCAATCACCGACTCCCCGATCTTCATCACCGGCACCATCGTTTTGGCCGCCGGCGCCTCGCCGCCGATCCCGTAAATCTTCTCCGTCATGGGCCCGATTTCCAAGCCCGCTTTCTGGGCAAAGGCCAAGTGCAACACGCAGCCGTGCGCCCCGGTATCGATCAAAAAGCGCGTCTTCGTCTCCTTGATGGTCCCGTCGACCACGATGTGGTTCCCGGAAAGCCGGTAGTCAAAGGACTGATAGTTCCGCAGCTCCAACAACTCCTTCACCGTTAGGGTGCGGAACTCCGGCTGCTTCGCCAAGTCGTCCCGCAGCTTGCTCCAGCCCTCCACCAAGTGCCGGTCCGTCTCGCTGAGCTTGTCAAAATCCAGCGGCGCCAGGCGCCCGTCCTGAAAGCGGAACAGCGCCTTGGACTCAGCTTCGTTCTTGTCCGCCAGGGCCGCCGTAAAACTCTTCCCGTCCGCGAGACTCCAGCGGCGAAATTCCGCCTTCACCTCCCCTTTCACCGCCGCCTTGCCCTCGGCCTTGCCGTCGCCCTTTCCCTCGGCCTCGGCCTTAGCCGCGCCCGGCTTGTTGATGTTGTCCGGCTTGAGGAACATGCGGCCCTCCCGGTAGCTGATCACCGCATCCAACTCCCGCAGAAAATCCGCCCCAAAAATCACATCGTAGGTCTTGGGATACTGCCCCTTCCGGAACAAATCCGTCGCCAATAACTTCCGCTTCTCAATCACCGCATCCCCCAATTTAATGCTCGGCACCACCGTCACCGCCGCCATCGCCTTGCCGCCCACCCCGAAAATCTCCTGATTGAACGGCCCCATCTCCAAGGCCACTTCTTCCGCCGAACCCGAGTGAATCAGCGAGGTGTCCGCCCCCGTGTCCACCATGAAACGCATCGCCTTGCCATTCACCTGCCCCTCCACAAAAATGTGGTTGCCCTCAATATCAAACTCAAAGGACTGGTAACCCCGCAGCTCTAGCATCTCTTTAACCGTGAGCTTGGAAAACTCCGCGTTGTTCAACAAGTCGTCCTTAAACTTGGTCCACTTCCGCACAAAATTCTGATCCGGATCGGAAAGCTCCCGCAACGTGCGCGTCACCTTCTTCCCATCCTGCTGCTTCAGCGTCACCGAAGTGGAACTCTTCTCCACCACCACCGCATAGAACGCCTTGCCGTCCCGCGTGCTAAACCGCCGGTACACCGAAGCCTCCTGCGCCGACAGCGGCAGCAGAGACCCCAGGCAAAAGCAAGCAGTGACAAGAAAAGCAGGCAGCGGGCGAGTTAGGTTCATGGCGAAAAGGTAGCACTGAGGTGGTCAAATCAGAATTCAGCCAGCTGGCGGAATCTAATGGACAATCACCCGGACGCCCCCCTTATTTCAATCATTATGATGAACCGGCCGCATTTTCCCGCCCGCTCGCTCCTCCTCGCCGGGGCCGCCCTGCTCTGCCTCTCCCCCCTCGCCCCCGCCCTCGAGCCCCGCACCTGGATCAGCCTCGACGGCCGCACCATCGACGCCGAACTCGTCAAAACCGACGGCCTCATCGTCGAACTCAAAGACAAAGAAGGCCGCACCCTCAAAGTCCCCAAGCTCTCCCTCAGCTTCGGCGACCTCGACTACATCGCCGAATACGCCCCCGAAGAAAAACGAAATAACCTCAGCCCCAAACCCACTGGGAAAGTCAAAATCCCCCAGCCCGCCAAGGAAATGAAGTTCAGCCCCAAGGTCATCAAAAAAGATGCCGGCGAACTCAAAATCGGCCAAGCCACCTTCCGCGTCTGCGAAACCCCCCACTTCAAAGTCCTCTACTCCAAGGGCCTCGACCCCATGGACACCGCCGAACTCGCGGAACGCCTCTGGCACGACACCGCCTTCTTCCACGCTAGCTTCGCCGGCAAATTCAAGGACCGCCGCATGGCCCTCATCCTCGCCGACGGCGACAAAGAATTCCCCGCCCTCGGCGAATGGTATGGCGAAATCCTCAACGCCTCCGGCAATACCAAAATCGCCGACGACCTCGCCCGCACCTGGCCCCTCACCGGCTCCACCAACATCAGCCTCCCCGCCGAAATGGCCGCCGACAACGGCCTCCTCGCCGAAGCTACCCTGATCCGCAGCGCCGGCCGCGGCTCCACCGGCAAAGGCGACAACGCCAAGGGCGTCTGGGCCTCCTTCCGCACCCACGTCATCGCCGGCGACCTCATGGGCCTCCAAGCCGGCGGCCTCTCCAACTTCGCCAAAGAAGGCCGCTTCGCCATCTTCACCGGCCACTCCTATTTCAAAGAAATCGAACTCACCGGCGAAACCCTCACCGGCATCATCCAAAAAGATACTTCCAAAAAAGCCTCCACCGCCGGCGGCTACGACAACGGCAAAAACTGGGCCCCCGAACTCAAACGCCGCATCCGCAAAGGCGACCTCAAACCTAGCCTCTCCGTCCTCTTCGCCAGCGATAGCAACGACGCTAAACCCGACGACCTCGCCCTCGCCTACAGCTTCTCCCGCTTCCTCCAAAGCACCCCCGAACGCCACAGCGCCTACAGCAAACTCATGGAGCGCATCAGCACCTCCCGCCAAGTCCCCGACACCGACAGCATCGCCAAAGTCTTCGGCCTCGACGACGGTGCCGCCCTCGAAAAAGCCTGGCTCGCATGGGTCGACAGCGGCGACTTCCGCTGAGCCTCCCCCCTCCACTCACCGCTCAGCTGAGCTCCTCCGCCGGATACGTCCAAATCTCACTCAACGTGGGATGATAAAACGGAATCCGCGCGAACTCCGCCGCCGTGCTCCGAAAGTGCATCGCCACCGCCACCGCGTGGATCAATTCCACCGCCTCCGGCCCCACTACCGACGCCCCTAAAATCTCCCCCGTCTCGCTGTCCGCTATCATTTTCACAAATCCTTCCATCGCCCCCATCACCATGGATTTGCCGTGGTCATTAAACGGATAGGACGCCGCCTTCCACGGCCGCCCCGAGGCCGCCGCCTCCGCCTCATTCATCCCCACGGCGGCCGCCTGCGGCTCCGTAAACACCCCGAAAAGCTTCAGGCGATAGTCCATCTCCTCCAAGCCCCCCTCCCCGCGCACTAGCCGCGCCGCATTGCGCGCCGCCAGCTCCCCTTGCTGGATCGCCACATGCACCACCTCCGCCTCCCCACACACATCGCCCGCCGCAAAAAGATGCCCCGCACTGGTTTGCATGCTTGGCGAAACCTTCACATACCCGCCCGCACAGGCCACCCCCGCCGCCGCCAATGCCAGCCCCCCCACCGCCGCCGCTCGCCCCAACCCTAATAACACCTCCGCCGCCTCCACCATCCGCTCCTCGCCCCCCTGCACAAAGCGCACCCGCTTGCCCCCCACACTGCGCTCCACCCCCAGCAGCGTCGTCCCCGTGTACACCGCCATCCGCTTCGCCAAACTCTCCCGCACCACCTCCGCCACATCGCCATCCATCC
>CALQKQ020000382.1 GCA_943331195.2 Akkermansia muciniphila
GAACCCCATTGCGCAAGATCTGAAACGAATCCGTGCCCACCGCATTCGCCTGCACCCGGATGATGATGAGGTGCCGGTCGTTGCGCCCCGTGTCCACCCGCGCCTGGCGCGGCTGACTGACAATGGCGATATCACTGCTGCTCGCCGGGCGAAAGGAAAACGCCTCCCCCGGAGCCAACCGCAGCGCCAACGCATCCTCGTCCCAAGCGCCCACCTCCACCGCGATGTCGGCGCGGTGCAGCCAGCCGTTGCCCCCATTGCCCCTATTCCCGCGCAGCGAATAACTGATCCAAGCCGGCCCCTCATAGCCAGGCGTCGGCTCGAAGCGCACCCGATCCGGCCCCGTCACCCGCGCCGTGCCCGCAGCGATCGGATACACCCGCCCCACCTCCTCAAGGGTAAGGGCGCTGCTCACCGCGCCATTGCGCACGCTGCTGCGGTCATTGAGCAGCGGCAGCAATTCCACCGCCTGCCCCGGCACCGTATCCGCAGCGTCATCCACCGCCCAGGGAATCTCCTCCGCATGGCGCATCACATTAGAACCCGTTAGGCGAGTGGCCGCGTGCGTGTAAATCTGCATGGCCGAGGTCTCCCCCGCCGACACGTCCGCAAAAAAATCCCGACTATCCACCAAGGAGGAATTCATGATGCCCCCGCTGCTGTGATCGCTCCCCAGATTGTGCCCCTGCTCATGCGCCTCCAGCGCCACCCCAAAGCCCTTAGCACATACATTGACCGGCGAAGTCGAACCCAAGGTGCGCACCCACGCCAGCCCAATCACGCCGCCAGAAAAAGCCCCATTGCCAAACTTCGTGCTCAAATCCCAACGAAACGTCCCCCGCGGCCGCCGCGCGCTGATCCAGGCCCCATAGTCGCCTAGCGAATTCGGAACCTCGGGAAAGGCCGCTTCATCAGGCGTTAGGATGAGTTCTTGGATCAAGTGCCGGATCCCCAGATTGCTTTCTTGAATCGATGCCAAATCCGCCGTCTTCGCCAGGTATTCCGAAGTAATCTGGGTAAGCCGCTCGGTGGTATTGGCCCCCGTGACGGATTTGTCCAGAGTCACGATGGCGAGCAGATCCTTTAAGCTCAATTCATAGGCGTGCCCGTGGGGCACCGGCTCCACATATTTGTCCAGCCGCCCCGTTTCCGGATCAAAGCCGTTCGAGGGCAGCGCCAACGGATCCAACGCCGCAACGGCCGCCTGCTGCCAATCCGCCTCTTCCAGGGGGGCCGCCCCCGAGCGCGCCGCCGCCCAACCCGTCTGCGGATCAATCGCGCAACTGATCTGCTCCTGCACTGCCCGCCGCGTCAGCGCTCGCAGCTCCCCCGTGACTTCGTCCGTGCGCAGCCGGATCACAGCGCCATTCGCCTCGGTGATGACCGCCGCCACCGCTCCTCCAGCCAGCGCCACCACCACCCGCGCCTGCGCTTCGCCCCCCCGGCGCTCCCGCCCCTCGTAAACGCGCGTCCCCGCATCCAACCGCAACTTCCGATCCTCTCCCAACGTGATTTGAAAAGCCTCCGCCAACAAGCGCCGCGGCCGCATCAGAAACGTGCGCGGCACTTCTCCCCCGATAGCCAAGCGCACCGCTTCACCAGCATCCAGGGCCGCCGCCAACCCCCGCGTCCGCCGCGAAAAACCGTCCTCCCCCAGCGCCGCCCACCCCTGCCCTGGCGGGGGCCCCGCCGCTGCACCCACTGCGGCCACAAGCTCCTCCGCCGCCTCCGCCCTCCCCCCACCCTTCAGCCCAGCCGAGGAAGTCGCGCTTCGCCGGCCGTCACTCAGGCGCGGCACCGGATCCCAAAAGGACAACCCTCCGCCACCAAGCAAGCAGGCCAGACAAAACAGAGCGCAGAGGAGGGGAAGGCGATTTTCTTTCATGGCCGGGGAGCGGACCCAGCTCTTACGCTACTTCCTTCACGCGGAGCAATCTAATTGCCAAAAACCCCTCCTCCCTTGCTCCTCCCTTGCGCTCCCTTTCCACATCCCTCCCGCTCCCTCCCGCCGCACCAAATCCTCACGGAATCCTCACCGAATCCGCCGCGCCTCCCTTACCGGCTGATGTCGTTTTGCCGCAGAATCTTAAATCCTTCCGTCTGCATCACCGCCGCCCCGATCTCAATGTCCTCCAAATGCAGCGCCAGGGCCGGTAAACCATTGCCCCGGACCAGCAGGGGGTAGGCAAAATGGATGTTGGTCTCCGCTTGCAGAAAGGCCGTCAGGCAAGCTCCCAGCGCCTCCGCTCCCTCCTTCAGCTGCACCACCAGCAGGTCGCAGGTGCTGAACGGAATCCCCCGCTCCATGAACAGCGTCTCCACCGTCTCCGGATCGCTCACCACCAGCCGTGCCACCGTCACGTCCACCGAATCCTGCAGGCTCAGCCCCAGCACCAACACATGGGCATCCCCCAGCAGGCGCACCACGCTGAGCAGGGCCCCCGCCCGGTTGATCAAAAAAACAGAGAATTGCTTCACGTAAGGCCCGGCGGCGGCAGTATCAGTTTCCATGCGAAAAAAGTAGAGTGCAATAGTAGCCCAATCAGCGAGCCCTGGCCACCTCAAAAGGGCTTAAGGAGCGAGATTAAGGTTTAGGCTTGGGCTTGGGAGCCGCCAGAATGCCAGACGCCGCCGACTCCTTCTCCTGGATCAATTGGTCGACGGTGTCGCCCAGCAATTCCGCCGACCGGCGCAGGCGCTCCGCCGGATCCACCACCGACGCCGCATCCTCCGGCCACAGCCGCACCAACCCCGCCAGCCGCTTGTGCAGCAGGCGCAGGCAGCGATTCGACTCCGGCCCCGGCCCCCCCAAAACCTGCAGCCGCCGCGTCATCTCCCCCAGCAGCGCCGGATCCCCAATCGCCAGGCTCTGGTCGCTCAACTGCCGCGCCATCACCACCGCATGGCAAGTCTGCAGCGTGCGCAGCCATTGCCCAATATAAACCAAATCCGCGAGCGGCTCGTCCTTCTGGCTCCGCAGATGGCGCCGCTGGCCCGCACTCAGCTTTTCCAAATTCCCCCCCAGCCGCTTCCAGTCCGCCTGCTCCGCCGCCGCCAGCACTTCCGCCCGCAACCCAGCCATCGGCTCGATCAATCCCAAGGTCTTCTCAATCGTCTCCTCGTCCTGCAGCAAATTGCGGACCTGCTGGCTATCGCGCGCCTGCGCCGCGAGAAACAGATCCGCCCCCACCGCTCCCAAGCCCAGCGCCGCCTGCTGCCGCCCCTCCAAACACCGCGTCACCGTAGGCCGATACAGCTGCCGCCACTGCGGTCGCGTCGCCTCCGAAAGCCGCGCATACAGCTCCGAGGGAAACTGCGGCAACCCCGCCCCCTCCCGCTCCCCAGCCGCCACCACCGATAGCGCACCCCCCAAAAGGACCGTGCCAAGGAGAAGAAAAACGCGCGAACTCATGTGAAATAGAAAACAGCGCCACTCAGCGCAGCCATCGGCCACTTCCCAGTTCAGTTTTGCTAGAATTGCTAGTAAAACCACTTCCAGGCATATCTAAGCATAAACCGGTCTCGAGCTTACTGCAATTCCTGATTGGAGGAATTGCCCCGCTCCCCCAGACTGCTCAGGGCGGCGCACCCGTCGGCGCCGCTTCACCCGCCCGAGGCTCCCCCAAGACCTGGCCCGAGACCTGACCCGAAACCTGACCCGAAACCTGGCCCGAAACCTGGCCCGAAACCTGGCCCAGATCCAGCCACGGATTGCGGATCCAATCAGCGATCACCACGCCGCCCGGCGCCCCCGCCTCCGGCTCCCACCGCAAATACAGATGCGCCGGCTGCCACTCCTCCCCCGCAGGCAGCGCCGCCAACAACTGGCCAACCCGCGACGCCCGCGGCGCATAGCCCAGCACCGCCTCCCCACCGCTCCGCGGCAAAATCTCATACGCAGCCCACTCCTGCGCCCCAACCTTGCCCCCATAGCGCGCACTCGGCCGCATCTGCACCCGCAAGGACTGCGGCGCGGTCGGCCGAGTCGCCAAAAACTGCCCCC
>CALQKQ020000383.1 GCA_943331195.2 Akkermansia muciniphila
AATATCGGGAGGGGCTGAGGCAAGGCCGATCCGGGGCGGCGGGCGGGGTTGGTTAAGGGGAGGAAGGTGAGGGGGCGGGGGGCAAAGCTTAGGCGGGGTTTGGCGGGGGTGGGGTGTTCTCTGCGTTGACAAGGTTGTGGGTGAACTGGCAGACTGGGGGGCCTTTACTCTTTGATTTTCTGTATGTCTGCTGCTGCGCCTGTTGTCTTGATTGCTTGCGATAAATTCAAGGGAACGCTGACGGCGGCGGAGGCTTGTGGGGCGGTGGCGGAGGGGATTTGGGGGATTTGGCCGGAGGCGCAGTGCGTGCTGCGGCCGATGGCGGATGGGGGGGAGGGGACGTCGCTGGTGATTTGTGAGGCGCTGCAGGGGGAGTGGCATGAGGCGGAGGTGGCGGGGCCGCGGGGGGAGAAGGTGCGGGCGGGGTTTGCCATGTTGCCGGGGACGGGGACGGCGGTGATTGAGATGAGTGAGGCCTCGGGGTTGAAGTTGGTGCCGGTGGCGCAGCGGAATCCGTGGCGCTGCAATACGGCGGGGACAGGGCAATTGATGCGGCGGGCGATGGAGTTGGGGGCGCGGCGCTTGGTGGTGGCGATTGGGGGGAGTGCGACGAACGATGGGGGGAGCGGGATGGCGTGGGCGCTGGGCTATGGTTTTTACAACGAAGCTGGGGAGGCGGTGGTGCCGTGTCCGGCGAATTTGCGGGAGATCGTGCGGATCGTGGCGCCGCAGGATTTGGGATTGCCGGTAGTGACGGCGGCCTGCGATGTGACGAATCCGCTGTTGGGGCCGGATGGGGCGACGGCGGTGTATGGGCCGCAGAAGGGGGTGACATTGGAGCGGATGCCGCTGTATGAGGCCGGGCTGGCGCATTTGGCGGGGTTGGTGGCGCGGGATTTGGGGGTGGACTGGCGGCTGGAGCCGGGGGCGGGGGCGGCGGGGGGGCTGGGTTTTGGGCTGATGAGTTTTTGTCAGGCGCACACGCGTCCGGGGTTTGATTTGGTGGCGGAGGTGACGGGCTTGGAGGAGGCGGTGCGGGCGGCGGATTTGGTGATTACGGGGGAGGGTTGTTTGGATGCGCAGACCATGCACGGGAAGGGGCCGGCGCGGGTGGCGGAGATGGCGCGGCGGCATGGCAAGCCAGTGGCGGGGGTGGGAGGGATGGTGGATCCGGAGGCGGCGGCGGCGCTGCGGACGCGGTTTCACGGGTTGATAGGGGCGTGTACGCCGGAGACTTTGGCTTTTGGCTTGGCGAATCCGGCGCGGGCGGTGCGGGAGGCGGTGGTGCGGGAGGCGTCGCTGTTGCTTTCGATGATGATTTGAGGCGGGGCGAGAAAATCTGGGGAAATCTGGGGAAGCGGGCGCTTTTTTGGCTGCGCGGGGCGGGCGGCGATCGTAGGCAGGGGTATGGTTCCTAGTTATGCCCGAGCGATTCACTGGTTTCGCCGCGATCTGCGGTTGAGGGATAATAGCGCGCTGCAGGCGGCGGTGGGGGCGTCGGCGGAGGTGGTGACGGCCTATGTGGTGAGCGGATGGAAGGGGTCGCACGGGTGGACGGGTCCGGCGCGGCAGGGGTACTTGGCGGGGTGTTTGGCTTCGCTGGCGGGCGATGTGGCGGAGGCGGGAGGGCGCCTGATTTTTCGGCGGGGCGAGGCTTTGGCGGAGCTGGAGCGGTTGGTGCGGGAGACGCGGGCGGAGGCAATTTTTTACAATCGGGATCCGGATCCGCACGGCCAGCGGGTGGAGGCGGCGTTGGCGCTGCGGGCCCGGGAGTGGGGGGTGGCGGTGCACAGCTACAAAGACGTGGTGTTGCACGAGGGGGACGAGGTGTTGACCGGGGCGGAGAAGCCCTATCGGGTGTTTACGCCCTACCGGCGCAATTGGGAGGCGCAGCCTAAGCCGCCGGTGTTGCCGGCGGTGACGCGCTTGGTGGCACCGGGGGCGGGGTTGGGGTCGGAGGAGGTGCCGAGCCTAGCGACTTGGGGATTAGGGGATGGTGGGGTGGTGCAGCCGGAGGCGGGGGAGCGGGCGGCGCGGCAGCGGATGGAGCGGGCCTTGGCACGGGTGATTCCGCATTATGCGGAAACGCGGAATACGCCGCTGGGGGAGACGACTTCGCGGCTTTCGCCGGACTTGCGCCTGGGCACGATTTCGGTGCGGGAGCTGTATCACCGGGTGATGGAGCTAGCGGATAGAGGGGATGGGGAGGTCAAACAAAATGCGCGGACCTACATAGGGGAGTTGGCTTGGCGGGATTTTTACATGCAGTTGCTGGGGCACTATCCGGAGGTGTTGGAGCATGAATTTGATGCGAGCTGGCGGGGGCTGCCGTGGCGTTATGATGAGGGGCTGTTGCAGCGCTGGAAGGATGGCTTGACGGGTTTTCCGATCGTGGATGCGGGGATGCGGGAGCTGCGCGGGACGGGGCAAATGCACAATCGGGTGCGCATGATTGTGGCGATGTTTCTCACCAAGGACTTGCGGTTAGACTGGCGGTTGGGGGAGCAGTATTTTATGCAGGCTTTGATGGATGGCGAGATTGCGAGCAACAATGGGGGTTGGCAGTGGAGTGCAGGCACGGGGGCGGATGCGGCACCGTATTTTCGGATTCAGAATCCGTGGTCGCAGACTAAGTCCTACGACCCCAAGGGGGCCTACATTCGGCGCTGGGTGCCGGAGTTGCAGCACGCGCCGCTGGAGGCCTTGCTGGAGCCGCCGGAGGGCTCGTTGTTTGGGCGGCGCGGCGGCTATCCTGAGCCGATGGTGGATCACCGGGAGGAGCGGGAGCGGACCTTAGCGATGTTCAAGGCGCACCGGGCGGCGCAGGGGCGCTGAGGGCGTGCCGGGGGAAGCGCCGGTGGGTGCGCCGGTGGGTGCGGGTCTCGGAGGTGGTGCAATCTCCGGCATGGCTCAAGGCGTGAGTGGACGAGCTTGGGCGCTGGGCTCAAACAGCCTAACTTTTTATGGAAAGAGGGGGCCTCAGAGTGGTCCATGGCATCACCTTTTACCGCGCCGGGGCAGGTCGTTTCGGTGGCGTTTCGGTCCCCTCTAAAGGGGTTTCCCAGGGCTGGCGACCCGGTCCTGGGAGGGTTTGGTTTGTCCGTGAAACTCTACTGGTATGATCGCTGCGGAGGGATCAGGCGGCCGCTTGGCCTTCGTTTGCATGCGGCCACAGATGGGGCTGAGGGCCTCGTCCACCCGAATTGGGTTTCCCCGCGCGGTTTCCACGATATTAGGGCGTCTGCTAGGGCGCTTTCGGCGCGCTACGCGCGGCGCTTGAGGGCACGCACAGAAGGCTCTCTGGCCATGGCGAGCGGGGTGGTTGTTTAGTCCTCAAGCAGGTCTTTGCGGTGAGGCGGTTTGGGCAGGGCTTGGCGGGCGGCTTTTAATTCCGGGAGGGCGCATTTTCGGGCTAGCAGTTCAAATGGATGGCATCCAAATGATCCAAATGATCTGGCCATCCAAAGGATCTGGCAAAGCCTGCGAGGTGCTGCGGGGCCGGAGCAGCCCCTGAGCCTGCGGCGCGGGGCCCCTGGAGGGAGGCGCGAGGACGCGGCGTCGGGCTCAGACGTGCGCCGCGCTGCGGAGGAAAACCGAAAGGGCAGCGGCAATACTCGCCGACCTCTGCAGTTTGCCAGGTAATTTGCCGGGCAGGTCTCCCTTGGGGGAGAGTGGACCTTCCACTATTTTCCAGGTAATTTGCGAGGAAAGTTCGCGAGGATAATGCTGGATTTTTGGTTTAGGTAGGGAATCTTTGGTCAAGCCTCTGACCCCTCCTTCCGATGCCTGCTCGAGCCTTTCTTTTTGATGGATCCCAGGCGGGGTGTTTTCACGTGGTGAACCGGATTTACGATCGGAAGTATCTCCTCGACGATGAGGGCAAGGAGATGCTTCTCAAGTTGGTGCGGGCTTACGAGGATGTTTTGGGGGTGGAGGTGCTGACGTTTTGCATCATGGACAATCACTTCCATTTGCTGCTGCGGGT
>CALQKQ020000384.1 GCA_943331195.2 Akkermansia muciniphila
TGGGGGCGTCAGGATGGCGGCAGCAACCCGGCGGCGTGGGAGCACGAGGAGGCGCTGGCGGCGGCGGCTTTGCCTGGGGCGCTGCGTTTACCGGTCAGTGGTTTGGCGGCGGGGACGCCTTATTTTTATCGCCTGCGGGGGCTCAATGGCGGGGGGGAGGCGTGGTCGGGAAGTGCCACATTCCGCACCGCAGAGGCCCCGGGAATTTTGCTGCTGAGCAGTGCTGATCCGATGCGTTATCTGGTGCCGACGTCGGGCGAGTGGGGAGGCAGTTGGAAGCAGTTGGGTTTTGACGACCGCGGTTGGACGTCTTTTGTCCATGGGCTCGGCTACGATCGGGGCACGGGATATCAGGATCAGTTTGCGGCGGGGAGCGACATTGGCAGCGCCATGTATAGCAAATCCTCGAGTGTCTATGTGCGGGCGCCCTTCTTTGTCGATCAGCTCAGTCAGGTGGCGGAACTGCGCCTTTCCGTGAAATACGATGATGGTTTTGTGGCTTACCTCAATGGGGTTGAAGTGGCGCGCCGGGGGGCTCCGGCGCTGGCGGGAGATTTGCCGTGGACTGCGGGCGCGAGCGGCTCCCGGGATGAGGCTGCGGCAGTTGCCTTTGAAGTGATCGACCTCACGGCGCAGCGCGGGCGCTTGGTCGAGGGGGTGAATTTGTTGAGCTTTCAGGGGCTCAATCAGACGGCGGACAGTTCCGATTTTCTGCTCGTGCCGATTTTGGAAGCGCAGCCGACGGGCTTGGTGCGGCGCCCTGAAATCGAGGTGGCTTCGGCTACTAGCATCAGTGCGGCGGGGGCGGTGCTGCAGGGATGGCTTGCGAGCACGGGTGGGGAAAGGCCGCAGGTGACGGTTTGCTGGGGCTTTTCTGATGGCGGGGCCGAGATCACGGCTTGGGGGGAAAGCCTGGTGCTTCCGGCCACGGAGCCAGGGGCGCTGGCGGCGTCGATCAGCGGGCTGCGCCCCCTAACTCAATACTATTTCCGCTTTTTTGGGCGCAACTCAGCGGGCACCGACCCGGGGGGGCGCAGTGGCGCTTTTGTGACGGCGAGTGGCGGAGGGGCTTTGACTTACGCGAGTTGGATCGACAGCCATGGGGCGGTGCCTGTGGGGCAACGCGGGGCGGAGGCGGATGCGGATGGCGATGGCTTGAGCAACTTTGCGGAGTACGCGGCGGGGGGGGATCCGGCGCGGGGCGGCGATGCTTCCGTGGGGCAGGTGGTGCTCCGCCCGATTCCGGGATCGATGCCGGCGGCGGTGGAGTTGAAGTGGCGGGGGCGGCAGGACCGCGCGGCGCGCGGTCTGGTCTATGGCATTGAGACGGCGCTGGATCCGGGGGCGAGTTGGACGGTGCGGGCTTCGGCGCCGGTGGCGGTGGTGCCGGCGGGGGACGGGGCCACCGAGTGGGTGACGGAGCGCCTCGTGGTTCCGCTAGGGGCGAAGGCTTGGCTGTTGCGGGTGCGGGTGCGGCAGGAGTGAGGGTGCGGCGGACTTCGCTAGTTTTTCCGCTAGGAGGCTGAGGGGGCTGAGGGCCTCAGCTGGGGCGGAGGGCTTGGACGAGGAGTTGGACGGAGGTGTGGCCGCGGAAGGTGTTGCGGTCGACGTGAAAGGCGAGATCCCATGGGGGCGGGGGCAGTTTTTGTTCGCCGGCGTTGAACCACATGGCGGTGCGGGTGGTGCTGCCTTGTAATAATTCGAGGCGCCAGTGGCGTTCGCGGAGGAGGCGAGGTTCGGCGGAGGGGCGTACGCCGCGCACGGTGAAAATGGGTTGGGGATTGCCGCTGCCGAAGGGCTGGAGTTGGTCGTAGTCGTCGAGAAATTCTAGGGTTAGCTCGGCGAGCTGCACTTCGGCATCGATTTCTAAGCGCGGCGTTAGGGCGGCGCCGTTGGTTTGTTGATGGACGTGGTCGAGGAAGGCGGTGCGGAAGGCATCGACTTGTTCTTCGCGCAGGCCGAGGCCGGCGGCCATGTCGTGGCCGCCGCCGCTGGTGATGAGGGGGCGGCAGGCATCGAGGGCGGCGACGAGGGAAACGCCGGCGACGCTGCGGCCGCTGCCTTTGCCTTGGCCGTCGGGGTCGATGGCGATGACGAAAACGGGGCGGTAAAATTGGCGCATGAGGCGGGAGGCGACGATGCCGACGACGCCGGGGTGCCAGTCGCGGGAAGCGAGCACGAGGCCTTGGGGAGGGGGTTCGGTGGCCATCCAGTGGAGGGCTTGGGCGGCGGCCTCGCTTTGGATTTGTTGTTCGAGGCTTTGGCGCTCGCGGTTTTGCAGGTCGAGTTGGGTGGCGATGTCGGTGGCTTCGGCCTGGTTTTCGCTGCGGAGCAAGTCGAGGGCGGCGTGGGCGGTATCGAGTCGGCCGGCGGCATTGAGGCGCGGTCCGAGGCGGAAGCCGAGGTCCATGGAGGTGAAGGGTTCGGTGACCCCGGCGACTTCGATGAGGGCGCGCAGGCCGAGGCGCTTGGTGGAGCTGAGCTGCTGGAGGCCTTGGCGGACGAGGAGGCGGTTTTCGTCGACCAGGGGCATGATGTCGGCGACGGTGGCTAGGGCCACGAGGTCGAGTTCGGCCTTGAGATCGAAGTGAGGGGCGGGGCGCTGCTTCATCATGGCATGGGCGACCTTAAAGACGACGCCGGCGCTGCAGAGGTAGTGCCAGCCGAGGCCGCGCTTGGGGTTGACGAGGGCTACGGCGGCGGGGAGGTGGGCGGGGTCGGGTTCGTGGTGATCGAGCACGATGACCTCGATGCCTTGGGAGTTGAGCCAGGCGATTTCTTGGTAGGCGGTGGTGCCGCAGTCGACGGCGACGAGGAGGGAGGCGGGGCCTTCGGCGAGGCAGCGGGCGAGGCCGGCGCGGGAGAGGCCGTAGCCTTCGTCGAGGCGGAGGGGGAGGAAGCAGCGGGTTTCCAGGCCGTAGGCGCGCAGCAGGGTGTGGAGCAGCGTTAGGCTGGTGACTCCGTCGACGTCGTAGTCGCCGAAGAGAACCACGGCTTCGCCGACATCGATGGCGTGGAGCAGGCGGTGCACTGCGGCGGCCATGTCGGGCAGGGCCCAGGGGTCGCCTAGCTCTTTAAGTTTAGGATAGAGAAAGCGCTGCGCGGCCTCGCTGTCGCGCACGCCGCGCTGGGCGAGGAGGCGGCATACCAGGGGAGAAAGACCGCCATTTTCTAGTGCGGCCAGGCAGTCGGCCTGCAGGGGACGCAAGGTCCATTCGGTGGGAGTGGCCATAGAGAGAAATGAGCGATCCGATGGCGCTGGGGCTGGAGAAAAGCGGCCCGAGGGGAGCGAGTTGTTATCCTAGCCGACCAGTTGGGGCAAATGGTCCAGGCAGATTTGGCTCCAGGTCTCGAGTTGGTCGCGGCGTGCGAGCAATTCGTCATGGGTGAGGAAAGCCAAGCCGGTGATGGGGGCCTCATTGGCTTCGACGGAGGCGGAGTCGAGGTCGAAGAGGTGGACCACGCCGAGGTGGACGCGGCCGACTTCGCTGGAGTCGTCGTTGATGAGGGCGACGAGTTTTTGGCGGTAGGCGGAGCCGAGGAGCAATTCTTCATTGATCTCGCGGTCGACTCCCGTTAGGTAGGTATCGCGTTCGAGGGAGGCTTGGGCGGCGTCGTCGGAATTGATATGGCCGCCGATGCCGAGGGAGCCTTTGGAGGCGAGGCGTTGTTCGCCGCTTTGGTTGCCGCGGACGTAGTGGAGGAAGCGGCCTTGGCAGTGGAAAATGGCGTAGGCGATGATTTGTTTGAAGGAGGGGTCGTCCTCGGCGAGGTCGCGGGCGAGGAAGGTGTTATTGGCGGGGTCGAGGATGGGGCCGAGGTAGCGTTCGACGTCGGCGGTGATTCCTTCGAAGGCGCCGAGGGCGTCGAAGAGGGAGCGGGGAATGACTAAGACACGTTCTTCTGGCCAGCGCATGATGCCGAGGGTGGAGGGGAAA
>CALQKQ020000385.1 GCA_943331195.2 Akkermansia muciniphila
GAAATGCCGCACCCCCGCGTCCTCTTCCCCGCCCTCCCCGAAGCCCGCGTCCTCATGCACAACGAGGAACACCTCGTCCTCGAAACCCCCCGCGCCCCCGCCTTTCCCGTCGGCTCGGTTTTGTATGGCATTCCCTGGCACATCTGCCCCACCATCGCCCTCCACAGCCATGTCCTCGTCGCCCAGGGCTCAGAACCCCTAAAATCCTGGCCCATCGCCGCCCGCGCCCGAAAACTCACTTTCTAAATCATGACCCCTTCCCCCGCCCTGCTGCTCCTCCTCGCCCTAGCGGCTATCATCGTCCTCGTCCTCCTCGTCACCTGGCGGAAACTCAACGGATTCCTCGCCCTCTTCATCGCCTCCCTCGTCGTCGGCATCGGTGCCGGCCTCCCTCCCCTAACGGTTGTTAAACACTTCCAAGACGGCCTCGGCGCCACCATGACCGGCATCGCCGCCGTCATCGCCCTCGGTGCCATGCTCGGCAAACTCCTCGCCGAAACCGGCGCCGCCCAAGTCCTCGCCGAACGCTTCAGCCGCTTCTTCGGCCCCTCCCGCGTCGGCTGGTGCGTCGCCGCCCTCGCCATCTCCGTCGGCCTCGTCACCTGGTTCGCCGTCGGCCTCCTCCTCCTCCTCCCCGTCATCATCACCCTCTCCCGCGAATCCCGCCGCCCCTTCCTCCTCCTCGCCCTCCCCCTCCTCTCCTTCCTCTCCATCATGCACGGCCTCATGCCCCCCCATCCCGGGCCCGTCGCCGCCATCGCCGCCCTCGGCGCCAATACCGGAGCCGTCCTCGGCTGGGGCTTCCTCATCGGCCTCCCCACCGCCGCCATCGCCGGCCCCTGCTTCGCCAAACTCGCCATCAAACACGTCTCCATCGAACCCCCCACCCCCGCCCTCCCTCCCGCCACCACCCGCCCCCTCCCCTCCTTCGCCATCACCCTCTTCCTCGTCTGCCTCCCCATCTCCCTCATGATGTTCGCCAGCGGTGCCGAACTCCTCCTCCCCCCAGACACCAGCCTCCGCATCCTCCTCACTTCCCTCGGTCAACCCGTCTTCGCCCTCACCATCGCCGTCCTCGCCGCCGGCTTCCTCTTCCAGCGCGCCTGCTCCTTCAGCCGCACCGAAATCCTCGCCTTCACCGAACAAAGCGTCGCCAGCATCGGCATGACCCTCCTCGTCGTCGCTGCCGGCGGCGGCTTCGCCCGCGTGCTCAAGGAAGCCGGTGTCGCCAACGCCCTCGCCAGCCTCGCCGGAAACCTCCACCTCCCTCCCCTCGTCTACGGCTGGCTCGTCGCCGCCTGCATCCGCGTCGCCACCGGCTCTGCCACCGTCGCCATCACCACCGCCGCCGGACTCCTCGCCCCCATGGTCCTCGCCGATCCCTCCATCCATCGCGAAATGCTCGTCCTCGCCATCGGTTGCGGCTCCCTCTTCCTCTCCCACCTCAACGACGGCGGCTTCTGGATCGTCAAAGAATCCCTCGGCCTCACCGTCGGCCAAACCCTGCGCACCTGGACCGTCACCGAAACCCTCATCGGCCTCGTCGGCCTCGCCGTCGTCCTCGCCGTCAACGCCCTCCTTTAATTCCCTCGCCTCACCCCGCCCATGGCCCCTCCCCTCATCTTCGACGTCCACCTCGACCTGGCCCTCAACGCCATCGAATGGAACCGCGACCTCCGCCTCCCCCTCGCCGACGTCCGCGCCGCCGAAGCCCACCTCCACGACAAACCCGGCCGCGGCCGCGGCACCGTCAGCCTCCCCGAAATGCGCCGCGGCCGCGTCGCCCTCTGCGTCGCCACCCAACTCGCCCGCCTCGAACACGACGCCTACAGCCCCATCTTCGGCTGGCGCTCCCCCGCCCAAGCCTGGGCCATGACCCAAGCCCAGCTCGCCTGGTATCAAGCCATGGAAGACCTCGGCGAAATGTGCCAAATCCGCGACACCGCCTCCCTCGACGCCCACCTCGCCGCCTGGGAATCCGCCGACCCTACCGCCACCGCCCACCTCCCCATCGGCTACATCCTCAGCCTCGAGGGCGCCGACTCCCTCCGCAGCGTCTCCCACCTCGAAAAAGCCTGGGAACAAGGCCTCCGCGCCATCGGCCCCGCTCACTACGGCCCCGGCGTCTACGCCCAAGGCACCGACTCCCTCGGCGGCTTCCCCCCCGCAGGCCTCGAACTCCTCCGCGAATGCGGCCGCCTGGGCATGATCCTCGACGTCACCCACCTCAGCGACGCCTGCTTCTGGCAAGCCCTCGAGCTCTATGAAGGCCCCATCTGGGCCAGCCATCACAACGCCCGCACCCTCGTCCCCCACCAACGCCAACTCAGCGACGACATGTTCCGCGCCCTCGTCGCCCGCAACGCCGTCGTCGGCCTCGCCCTCGACGCCTGGATGATGGTCCCCAACTGGCAGCGCGGCCAAACCACCCCCGCCTCCGCTCACCTCCACCTCGAAAATCTCCTCGACCACCTCGACCACTTCTGCCAACTCGCCGGCAATACCCACCACGTCGGCCTCGGCACCGACCTCGATGGCTGCTTCGGCACCGAACAAGTCCCCCAAGGCCTCGACTCCATCGCCGACCTCCAAAAACTCCCCGACCTCCTCGCCGCCCGCGGCTACTCCCCCGCCGACACCGACGGCCTCCTCCACGGCAATTTCCTCCGCCGCCTCCGCTCCGCTTGGGCTACGTCCTGAAGCCCCTTTTTCGCACCAAACGAACCTCACCTATGTTCCGGGCCTGCCTCCTCCTTTGTCTCTCCGCCGCTGCCACCGCCGCTCCCGTGCCAGGCCACAAATCCGGCCCCGCTTGGTCGAACACCCGCCTCTCCGGCTCCCCCGATCCCGCCCCCCCCCTCGTCGCCCAGCGCGCCGCCCCCCAACTCCCCCTCCAGCGCCCCCTCGCCATCGACGCCGAACCCGGCACCGCCAATCTCCTCATCCTGCAAAACTACGCCTGGAGCGAAGACCGCACCCTCCTCAAACGCTTCGCCGCCCGCCCCGATGTCGCCACCGCAGAAACCCTTCTCGAACTCCCCGAGATGGCTTACACCCTCTGCTTCCACCCCCACTACGCCCAAAACGGCTTCCTCTACGTCGGCCGCAACGGCAAGGGCCCCGGCCCCGGCAAGTCCTCCCGCCTCATCCGCTACACCGTCTCCCGCCAAGCCCCCTTCCACCTCGTCGAAGGCTCCGCCACCACCATCATCGAGTGGCCCTCCGACGGCCATAACGGCGCCGCCGCCGCCTTCGGCCCAGACGGCATGCTCTACGTCACCAGCGGCGACGGCACCGCCCAAGGCGACGCCGACCAAGTCGGCCAAGACACCAACTCCCTCCGCTCCAAAGTCCTCCGCCTCGACGTCGACGGCGCCCCTCCCGGCCAACCCTACCAAGTCCCCCCCGACAACCCCTTCGTCGGCCAACCTAACATCCGCCCCGAAACCTGGGCCTACGGCTTCCGCAACCCCTGGCGCATCACCGCCGACCCCATCAGCGGACAAATCTGGGTCGGTCAAAACGGCCAAGACCTCCGCGAATACGCTAACCTCCTCACCAAAGGCGCCAACTACGGCTGGAGCGCCTTCGAGGGATCCCGCGAATTCATCCCCGGTCGCCTCCGCGGCCCCGCCCCCTTCACCCCCCCCACCCTCGAGCACGACCACGCCACCTTCCGCTCCCTCACCGGCGGCTTCGTCTACCGCGGCCCTCGCTTCCCCGACCTCCAAGGCGCCTATATCTACGGCGACTACGGCACCGGCCGCGTCTGGGCCGCCCGCCACGACGGCAAAACCCTGCTCTGGAACCGCGAAATCGCCGACACCCCCGCCGCCATCGCCGGCTTCGGCACCAACCCCGAAGGCGATATCCTCCTCGCCGATCACCTCGGCGACGCCATCCTCCGCCTCGAACCCGCCCCACCCCCCACTC
>CALQKQ020000386.1 GCA_943331195.2 Akkermansia muciniphila
GGGGATCGGGGGCCTTGGCTTGCCCAGGGCCTGGCCCTGGGCGGGTATGCGCTGCCCCTTTGGGCCTGATCTGGCGCCATTGGGGAAGTCAATGGCGTTGGGCCAAGGACAAGCTTTCAGTTCCCAAATCGCTCCCGCGGTGTAACTTACGCAAGAGTTATTCAGGAGTATGGATGATCAGTGAGTTCCTCATGCTGGAATGGCCCTTGGGGGACTTTTTGCGGTGAGGTCTGGGCGGCGCGGTAGGACCATGGTGCGCCCCATGAGGCGCCGATGCTGAGCGCCAACGGCGCGCCCCCTTAGCCGGGCTCACCCGCGAAAAAAAGCACTGGAGGCCCCAGTGACCAGATCACAAAAAGGGAGCTGGAAGGGCGCACGATACTGAACACGGCACGGCGCGCGCGGACAAAGCCTAACGCGCCATCGCCCCGCGCCCCCCTGAGGGGGCTGCGGGCGGACCGGAACTGAAAGAACCTAAGAGGCCCCAGGGATTACTCGGCTTTTTTGCGCTTTTTAGGGCGGCCATTGTCCTCTTCCATCTCGTCGAGCACGGCCTCTAGGGACAGCGTGTGGAGGTGGGGCGTGTTTTCTTCGTCGCGGTCGTCGTCCTCCTCGGAGCCGACATCTTCGATGTAGGCCAGCTTGGGTTTGGCGAAGCGGCGGACGCGCTGGTTAGTCGGCAAAGGGGAGAGGGCCATGCTGATGGCGCGACCGGCCTGGCGGGGAGGCATGTCGAGATGGCTCATCGTTTTCAAATCGTCGACGATGCGCATCATGCGGGCGAAGCCGATTTCGGGGTGGGCACCTTCGCGGCCGCGGAACTGGAGGACCACGCGCAACTTGTTGCTCTCGCTGAGAAACTCCTCGGCGTGCTGCAACTTGATCATGTAGTCGTTCTCGCTGATATTGGCGCGGAACTTAACCTCTTTGACCTTGCCTCCTTTTTGCTTGGTAGTGTCCTTCGCATTCTTGGACTGCTCATACTTGTATTTGCCGTAGTCGACGATTTTGCAGACGGGCGGCTTGGCGTCGGCGGAGACCTCGACCAAATCGAGCCCGCGCTGGCGGGCGATGTGGAGGGCTTCCGGCACGGACATAATGCCGAGCTGCTCGTGGGTGCGGCCATCGACGACGCGGATCTTGGGGGCCCGGATGCGGTCGTTGACGCGCGTCATGTCGCGGTAGCGGCTGGGCTGCTTTCTGGGAGGCGGGGAGGGAATAAGCGTGGGCAGGTTATGGGTTGATCAGAAGGGGGAAAGCGAGGCGGGGGGCGCGTCGAAGCCGGGGGCCGCGCGGCGCGCAGCGGCAGAGAGAAGCAGAGCCGACCAGATCATGGGCAAAAAGGCCGGGTTTCCCGGGCGCGGGAAGCGGAAGTGCTAGGCACTGAACCCGCCTGGCCCACTGGGCCCACAGGACACCACTGGGAGAACGGAAACAAGGTCGGCATCATCAAAATCGCTGGCACAAGATACCAATCCTCCGGGGATTGCGCAAGATGGAATTTCACGGAGGAGTACAGCCCGCCCCGGCGGGGGCGCGGCGGGAAAGGAAGGGCAAGTAGAGCAGGAAATAGATCACCAATCCGACGGCTTCCAGTCCGAGAATATACCAAGGCCATGGGCCCAGCGCATCCAGCAGACTGGCCTGAGCAGGCTTGCTGCGGAGAAATCCGTAATTGCTCCCCAGGGCGAAGTTGAGCGCGCCGGCCCCCGCGATATAGACCTGGGACCAACCGAAGGCGCGCCACACCGCGCCAGGCATCGGCCGCAGGCGCAGGCCGATCACCACATAGAGCGCAGTGACCACCACCCCCCCATGGAGCGCGAAAAAAAGCAGGAAGCGAGTCGAGGGAAATGGCTCGTCGAGCGCCGGAGTGAAGAGCCCATTGAGCGTGCCCGCCAGGCCCCAAAACCACACCAACTCCGCCGCGCGCTGATTGCGGAACCACAAAGCCAGCGCCCCGCTCAGCGCCGCGACGTCGCAAAGTTGACAAGGAAGGAGGTCATCTTTGCTCAGGGAGTCGAGCCGCCAGCCGATCAACAGGTGGGCCGGATAAATGGCCAGCAGAAAAATCGCCAAGGCGCGGTCTTGTCCGCGAGTACCCGCCGGATCCCGCCGCGCCCGCCGGATCAACCAAGCTGCCAGCAGCAAGGTCAAGCCGAGGGCCGCGAGGTGATCCAAGCCGAAGACCTCAAAGCGGGGCGCGGTGGGCGCGGTACTAGGAAAACCCATGCAGCCGCAGCGCCAGGATCAAAGTTGGGCTCAGTCCCAGGATTTGACGTTGTCTTCCCAGGTCTCTTCTTTGCCATCCTTGCCCGGCGACCACACGATCACCCGCTTCGGAAGCTTGATGCGGCCGTCGGCCACTTCGTCGATATTGGGGTTCTCCAATTCCTTGTCGTAGTCGGAGTCCAGCTTGATTTTGTAGTAGTTGCCCCAGGTGTCGACGATTTCGTAGCTTTCGTCTTCAAAGACGAGACCGTTGCTCCATTTGTCGCTGCCCCCGGCAGTGGCGGCCTTGGCTTTCTTGGCGGATTTGGCGGGCTTGATGCCTTCAGCGTAGTCGATGTTGCGGGGATTCTGCAGGGCTTCGCTGTCCCCTTCTTTGCCGATGATGACCTTGACGAGGCCTTCGCCAGCTTCGGTGGTGGTCTCCGAGTCCGAACCGTCCGTGGCCGAGGTGGGCTTGGGCAGGCGATTGTAGTCCGCGTAGAATTGTTCCACCGCATTGGCCACGGCCACCGCCATGACGGTCGCTTCCTTCTTCTTAACCCCTTCCACAATCTTGCCGTAGCCCGCAAAGGAAGCGGCCGCGAGCAGCGCGATGATGGAGATCACGACCAGCAGTTCGATCAGGGTAAAACCGGCGGCGCGGGGCCGAGGAAGGGGGGAAAGCAACTTCATAAAGATTGAGGGGAAGGATGGATTTGAGTGGATATAGCAGCGGGGTGGGGCGATGTTAAAGCAAAAAGATGCAACCATTTAGGAAAATCCCGTATGCCGCGCAGAGGAGGGTCGGCCAGTGATGTCTCAGCCCGCCCTGCCCGAGGCCATCCTGGCCCTGCTCGCCCAGACGGCCACCTCCGCCCAGACCAAAAATGAAATCGCCCGCGCCTTGGATGTGCCCGTAGACGACCGCTCCGGCCTCCGCCACATCCTCCGCGACCTCGTCGAATCCGGCCAAATCGTCGAAGGCGACGGCCGCCGCTACCGCCTCCGCACCGCCGACCTGCGCCTCCTCCGCGGCACCCTGTTCGTCCGCCCCGGCGGCGGCGGATCCTTCCGCCCTGAACAGGGAGATCCCGACAACGCCGCCGTCTACGCCAGCCTCGGCGCCGATCCCGATGCCCGCATCCCCATCTCCGAAGCCCACCTCAACACCGCCCTCAACGGCGACCGCGTCAGCGTCAAGGTCACCGCCAGCGGAGCCCCCGCCTGGTGGCAACACGTCAAAACCAAGCGCGATCAAGCCAAACGCATGGCCGAAGCCCGCGACGTCCACCTCGAGGCCCGCGTCGTTAAGATCCTGGAGCGCCGCAACGAAAACATCCCCGGCACCCTCTTCATCCGCGACCGCCACGCCTGGGTCATCCCCGACGACGTCCTCCTTCCCAACGTCGACCTCCAAGTCAGCACCGACACCGAGGCCAAAGCCGGCGACAAAGTCGTCGTCGCCATCGACGAATGGCCCACCCGGAGCTCCCGCATGAAGGGCCATCTCGTCAAACGCCTCGGCCGCCCCGGCGAAAAAGGCGTCGACGTCCTCGGCGTCATCTACAAATTCCGCCTCCCCCTGGAATTTCCCCCCGCTGTGCTCCAAGAGGCTGCCGCCTTTCCCGACGAGATCCCCGCCGCAGAAATCGCCCGCCGCGAGGACTGCCGCCAGCACCACATCATCACCATCGATCCCTTCGACGCCAA
>CALQKQ020000387.1 GCA_943331195.2 Akkermansia muciniphila
GAGGCCGTTAAGGTTTGAGGGCGTGATCTCGATCGGAGCATAGAAATTCCCCACCACGGCGGACTGAAACCAATAGGCCTGGTTGCGGTCGATTTTCTCGGTGGAAGTCGAAAAGATCTGCACCGGATTGCCAGGGCCGAGTTCCCCGCCGGCGTATTTGTAGATTTTCGTATTCGCCGCCACGGCCACCGGAAAGGTCGCAAAGTAGGCGTTCAGCGTCGGGGCCGTCGTGCCATTCAAATAACTGGGGAAGCCGAGGAGGTTGGCCCCGCTGCGCACCCAAGTGGCCGCCGGTGGCTGCGCCCGCTGCACCAGAGCCCTGGAATACGTCGTGGTGGAAGCGCCGCTGCACTTCACTAGATAGGCGCTTTGCCCCACCATCTTGCTCAGGGTGCTCGCGGTGCCATCGCGCTTCCACACCGACCACTCCGGCGTCCCCGCCGAGGGAATCTGCGGCGAGGTGGTGAACTGGACCTGGGTCGGATTGGGGTTCCAGCGCCACACTTCCAGGATTTCCGCGTAATTCGCGAACAGCGTGGCCGGGGTGGTATAGCTAGCGTCTCCGTGCAGGTAGATGGAATTCCACCCCCCCTTGAGTGCATAGGTGGTGCTCTGCCACTGCGCAGGGGCCGCGGCGGCGAGGAGAAGCGAACTGAGCGCCGTGAGGGTCTTTTTCATGAAATAGCGCAGCGGCAAAATTGAGCGATGCCCTGGCGCAGGGCCACCCCAGCAACCAAAGCGGGCGCATCGAAAATCAGTAAAGGTCCGTCTAACATATAATTAAGAAGAATCGCAAATGCTATCCATGCAGCGCGACTGGCCGCAAACTATCATTGACGAACCGGGCTAAAATGGCCACGAATCCGCGCCGCGCCGCTGCCCCAGGCGACGGCGGCGCCCACCACCGTCCCGGCCGACGAGGCGCGAGGGCGCCCTCGCCCCGAGCAGAGAGCCTCAGTTTCCGGCGTTGGAATAGGTCCGCAGGAACAACTGAATGTCGCTGACGCTTTCCACAAAGCGCGTCAGGCCAGCTTGTTCGTCGGCGAGGAGGGTGTAGGCCGGGATGACGATTTTCCACCGGGTATTCCACACGCTGCGGCCCACCAGGCGGGCATTGGTGAATTCCGCGGGGATGTTGCCGTAAAAAAAGGCGGGATCGCTGACGGGGCGGAATGCCTGGTGTTTGCGCAGGATCCAGGGCTGCTCGCTGAGGCTGCCATTGGCGTCAAAAAACTGGGTACGGTTAAACGCCGAAGCCCCCAGATTGAAGGGCAGCGGGAGGGCTTGGTCGTGCACCGTCCAACTCCGCAGGGTATTGGTGTCCCCCAGCGGCGGCGCCAACATGCAGTCGCTCCCGCAGGGAATCAGATAAACGTAGGGCGTCGCTTTCAGCGCATAGGGGGAAGCGGAGGCCGGGCCCGTCGCGCTCGGCGTGCCGATGGCATAGGGATCCATGCCGATGTAGCCCTTGAGGACGATGCCGACGCTGCTGATCTTGGTGGCGTAGCTACTCGGCGAATAGGCATGGTCGCCCGCCGCTCCGGGAAGCCCGAAGAAGTTCTTCACCTGGTCGATGGTGCTCCCAAAGGAAATCACCATCCCGGGGGCCGCGCTGCCATCCGCTTTTTTCAAGTTGTTACAATAGCGCGCCACGTCGGCGTCGGTCATCAGGTTGGGCACGATATACTGCTGCAGGGTTTGCTTCCAGGCCACGTCGTCGCTGGTTTTGGCAGGATCGTCCTGGATGCGGAAGAGCTCCTGGCGCAAACTGAATAGGGTGCCGTAGGGGTCGGGGTTGTTGATGCCGAGTCGGCCCTTGGCCACCGCGAAGTCGGCGTTGAGCTGCGCGAGGGTACCCGCCAGGCCCGAGTCGCCCAGGGTGCTCACGGTCGCCTGCGGCTGGTCGCCTTCCAAATCGCCCAGGGCCCTTGAGGCCACCACGCGAGCGATCAGTGCTTTGCCCGCAGTGCTCCCGAGCAAGCCGGTTTCATAGTCGTAGCTCTTGGCCGCGAGGTAGGTATAGCGGCCCGCAAGGTCGTAGAGGGTGCGGTATTGCTCCAGCGCTTCATTGCGGAAGGTGCGGAAGGTCAGGTCCTTGGTCCGGTAGCCCGTGATGACCGCCGCTGCCCGCTGGCGGTAGCTCTCGCGGTCCGCCAAGATATTTTCCCCCTCCACCAAGACATTGCGCAGGGCCTCGTTGCAGCGCTGGTAGTCCGTCATCAACTGCGTCATTTCGAAGTGCACCGAAAGCAACTCCCGGTAGAGCTGCTCAAACTCATACAACTGCTGCTTGGCTTCGTAATTAAAGTCGATGTTCATGACCGCCCGGTCCGTGATCGTGTTAAAAATGCCCATGGTGTCAGCGAGGGCGTTGGCCGCCACCCTGCCGGTGGCGGCAGCCGTGTAGGCGGCCACCGCGGCAGTGGCACCCGCCACCTTTACCGCGCCCTTGGCGGGAGATCCGACGCTATTCGCGAGACCCACAACTTCGGGGATAAATTCCTGGGCCGCCTCGGCGAACCCTAAAGCCCCGGCGGCGGCGGCATCCGACATGAGCGCGGCGTCCTCCAGGGCACCTTTGGCGGCATTCAGGCCGAATTGAAAAATGTCGTTGCTGATCACAAACCCGTTTTTCACGATGATGTTGGCCACCAACTCGTTGTAGAGGCTAAACTCCCGTTTGAAGCGAGTATTGAGCACCTGCAGCCGGTGGTTGCTCTCCAACACCGCCATCTGAGCCTGATAGCAATCCAGCAAGGCTTGTTGCGCCCGGCCCACCGTGGCCCGCTGTCCTAAGCTGCTGCCGCCCCACTCGCTGCCCCAGATCAAATGCTTGTTTGGCGTGACCGTGAGGGTCTTGGTGACGGTGTTGGTGGGCTCGTCTCCTCCCGTGGCCATTTGGTAGATGGAGATCCCGATAAAATCTTTAATGACCGTGGGCACCTTGAGGGTGATCGTGACCGGCTGGGTGGTGTCCACCAAGTCGGTGGGCCGATCGACCACATACCAATGGCTGATGTCCGGCCCGGCGTAGTCCTGGGGATAGTCTTTGCCCACGCCAATCTCACCGCTGTAAGGCGTGCCGTAGAGCTCAATGAGTTGACTCACAAAGGCACCCTCTTGATCGACAATCGCCGTGTTGGAATCGCCAATTTGGTTCTCCTGGTTGCGGAGCAAGCGCGACATCTTGGCCGCCTGATTGAAGGCGCCCTTGGCGTTGAGGGTGGCCCGCAGGGCGCGCTCATTGATCTGCTCAAAGTGCGATTTTCCGGCCTGCAGTTGGCTCGGCGAAATGTCAAAGGCGATGGCCCCAGGGCTCAGGCCCAGGGGGTTGAGGTGGGCGTTGGCGCTGTCGATGGTGGACTGGAAGTCGTCGCCCGCGGCAGACAATTGGTTGAGCTCGGGCACCGTGGTGCGGTCAATGATTTGCACCCCGGTGTGGTTGGGATCGTTGTCCTTGTCAGGTAGCAAGGTATTGGCCGAAACCCAATTGAGATAGCTCCCCTGGGAACTGCGCGAAACCCACTCGTCGAGGGCTTGATAGCGGACCACCCCAGTGCGCGAATTCAGCTTGCCATCGCGGAATTGACTCCAGCCACTGGCGGGGTCGTCCTGATAGTTTTGCCGGTGCACCAGGGCCACGATCTGGCGAGCGGCGCTGGCCAGGTTGGCCGCAGCGGCGGCAAATTTGCGCTCGTCCTTGTAGTCAATTTGCACCGACTGCCCGAGCACGGTCACGTCCTCCGAAGAGGTAACCCAACTGAAATAGGGGTGCTCCAGCAGTTTGTAATAACCTTTGAGTGCGGTCAGGTAGTGACCGTAAGCATCACCGTGGCCCTGCGGAAACATCCGCTGGGCATCCGCCGCGTCGACCACGCCGTTGGCCGTATTACTGCCGGTCTTTTCCACAATGTTGTA
>CALQKQ020000388.1 GCA_943331195.2 Akkermansia muciniphila
ATCGTCTATGGCGGCACCTCCGGCGGCATCACCGCCGCCCTCCAAGCCCGCCACCTCGGCCGCACCGTCATCCTCATCGAACCCACCCACCACCTCGGCGGCCTCACCACCGGCGGCCTCGGCGCCACCGACATCGGCCACAAAGCCGCCATCGGCGGCCTCGCCCGCCAGTTCTACCGCCTCATCAAATCCCACTACCGCCACCCCTCCGCCTGGATCCATTCCCCCCCACCTCCCGACCTCGCCGAAGACACCCAGTGGACCTTCGAACCCAAAGTCGCCTCCGCCATTTTCAACCACCTCATCGCCCAAGCCGACATCCCCGTCGCTTTCGGCGAACGCCTCGACCTCGCCCACGGCGTCACCAAAAACGGCCCCCGCATCACCGAAATCACCATGGAAAGCGGCGCCCGCTTCGCCGCCCCCGTCTTCATCGACGCCACCTACGAAGGCGACCTCATGGCCAAAGCCGGCGTCTCCTACCACATCGGCCGCGAAGCCAACGCCACCTACGGCGAATCCCTCAACGGCATCCAATCCGCCCACGCCCTCCACCACCAGTTCACCCGCGACATCGACCCCTGGATCCTCCCCGGCAACCCCCACAGCGGCCTCCTCCCCGGCATCGAACCCCCTTCCCCCGACCCCGACGGCAGCGGCGACCACCGCCTCCAAGCCTACAACTACCGCCTCTGCACCACCGACGTCCCCGCCAACCGCCTCCCCTGGCCCCGCCCCGCCAACTACGACCCCCAGCGCTACGAACTCCTCCTGCGCAACTTCGAAGCCGGCGACCACCGCGTCCCCTGGAATCCCATCTTCATGCCCAATCGCAAAACCGATACCAACAACAACTTCGCCATCAGCACCGACCACATCGGCATGAACTACCGCTACCCCGACGGCGATTACGCCACCCGCGCCGCCATCATCAAAGACCACCAAGACTACACCCAAGGCCTCCTCTACACCCTCGCCAACCACCCTCGCGTCCCCCCCGCCATCCGCGCCACCTTCCAAAACCTCGGCCGCGCCGCCGACGAATTCCCCGACAACGACCACTGGCCCCGCCAACTCTATGTCCGCGAAGCCCGCCGCATGATCAGCGACTACGTCATGTCCCAAAAAAATTGCCTCCGCCAAGAAGTCGTCCCCGACTCCATCGGCATGGGCGCCTACAACATGGATTCCCACCACGTGCGCCGCCACCTCACCGCCGACGGCCACCTTCGCAATGAGGGCGACGTCCAAGTCCCCAGCCAACCCTACCCCATCAGCTACCGCTCCATCCGCCCTCGCGCCGCAGAATGCACCAACCTCCTCGCCCCCCTCGTCCTCAGCGCCTCCCACATCGCCTTCGGCAGCATCCGCATGGAACCCGTCTTCATGGTCCTCGGCCAAAGCGCCGCCACCGCCGCCATCCACAGCCTCGAACAACACACCTCCGTCCAAAACATCGACTACCCCACCCTCCGCGCCCAACTCCTCGCCGATCACCAAGTCCTCGACCTCCCCCCACCCGCTCCTCCCGCCCCGCCAGCTCCCACTCCACCCCGGGAAATCCCAAATTAGGGCTGGCACTCCGCCTCCATGCGGTGCATCCCCCTCCCCGCGACCCCTTGCCCCTTCCCGCCGCCATGATCGTCTCCCCCATCTTCTGGATCGTCTTCGCCACCGTCGTCCTCGGCATGATCGCCCTCGACCTCGGCATCTTTACCCGAAAATCCCACACCATCAGCTTCCGCGAAGCCCTCACCTGGACCTCCGTCTGGGCCGTCCTCGCCTCCCTCTTTGGCGCCTGGATCTGGCAATCCCAAGGCCACCTCAAAGGCCTCGAGTTCTTCAACGGCTACCTCATCGAACTCTCCCTCAGCGCCGACAACGTCTTCATCTTCGCCCTCATCTTCAAAAACTTCGCCGTCCCCCCCGCCTACCAGCACAAAGTCCTCATCTGGGGCGTCCTCAGCGCCCTCGTCATGCGCTTCGTCATGATCGCCATCGGCGTCCAACTCATCACCCAATTCCAATGGATCCTCTACCTCTTCGGCGCCTTCCTCCTCTACACCGGCCTTAAAATGCTCCGCTCCGAAAGCGAACTCGACGCCGACCCCGCCAACAACCCCATCGTCCGCTACGCCCGCCGCGTCCTCCCCCTCACCCCCAGTTGGCGCGGCGACCGCTTCCTCGTCACCGAAAACGGCCGCACCCACTTCACCCCCCTCTTCATCGTCCTCATCTGCATCGAAGTCAGCGACCTCATCTTCGCCGTCGACAGCATCCCCGCCGTCTTCGGCATCACCCAAGACCAATTCATCATCTTCACCTCCAACGTCTTCGCCATCATGGGCCTCCGCTCCCTCTACTTCGTCCTCAGCGGCGTCATCGACAAATTCTACTACCTCAAGCCAGGCCTCGGCATCATCCTCGCCTTCGTCGGCCTCAAAATGCTCCTCGCCCACACCGCCTTCAAAATCGGCAACGGCCTCTCCCTCGCCGTCACCATCGGCGTCCTCCTCCTCTCCATCCTCGCCTCCATCGCCTTCCCCCGCCCCACCCACCCCAAGGCCTGATCCCGTTTTCGCGCATGACAGCCCCCCGCGCGGCGGCGATGTTGTCCCCTTTTTCGCCCCCCTCCCCGCCCGGTGCTCGAATACCTGAAAATCGCCCGCCCTGACCATTGGTTGAAAAATATTTTCATCCTCTTCGGCCACGTCGTCGCCCTCGTCCTCCTCCCCGGCACCTGGCAAGGCCCCCACACCCTCGCCCTCGCCGCCTTCTCCCTCGTCCCCGCCTGCCTCATCGCCTCCGCCAACTACATCCTCAACGAAATCCTCGACGCCCCCTTCGACCGCCTCCACCCCACCAAACGCTTCCGCGGCGTCGCCGCCGGCCTCGTCCTCGTCCCCCGCCTCTGGGCCTTCCAAGCCGCCCTCATCGCCGTCGGCTTCGCCCTCTCCCTCGCCTTCTTTAACCCCGGCTACACCCTCGCCCTCGCCCTCCTCCTCGCCAGCGGCCTCGTCTACAACGTCCCCCCCCTCCGCCTCAAAGACCGCCCCTGGGGCGACGTCATCGCCGAATCCTTCAACAACCCCATTCGCCTCTGGCTCGGCTGGTTCGCCCTCGCCCCTTGGCCCGGCTCCTGGCCCCCCCTCACCATCGTCCTCGCCTGGTGGTGCTTCGGCGGCCTCCTCATGACCGGCAAACGCTACGCCGAATTCCGCTTCATCGGCGGCCAAGAAAAAAGCGCCCGCTACCGCAAAAGCCTCGGCACCTACACCGAACGCAGCCTGATCATCGCCATGATCACCTACGCCAACCTCTTCTGCTTCGGTGCCGGTCTCGCCATCGCCACCCACCCCCCTCTCCACAACCTCGTCTTCGTCTTCCCCGTTATCCTCGTCGCCATCATCGCCTACTTCCACCACGCCATGAGCGAAGTCGGCGCCCGCCTCGAACCCGAACAACTCCTCCGCAACCCCTGGATCATCCTCTGGACCCTCCTCTCCGCCGCCGCCGCCCTCGCCCTCCTCCTCGCCCCGCAGCTCCTCCTGCCATGGGCCAGCTAATCCAGCGCGCCCTCGCCCTCGCCCTCAGCGCCGCCTCCCTGGCCCTCCCCGCCTGCCGCCTGCCCGCCCCCTCCCCCCAGGCCCGCGACCTCCGCCAAGTCCCCGAAAAAGCCGTCCGCGCCCAAGTCTCCGCCGACGGCCAACGCCTCAGCCTCCGCTTCCTCCTCCGCGGCCGCGACGCCTACGCCACCGGCCCCCTCCACGCCGCCTCCACCGCCGCCCTCTCTTTCCAATCCGGCTCCCGCGCCCCCCACGACAACCAAGCCGCCCTCGGCAAACACCCCCGCTCCCTCCCCGTCTTCGGCCCCGCCGTCTGGCGCCGCACCGCCGACGCCCTCGCCCGCCGCC